>CAYUZC010000007.1:0-3955 GCA_964449525.1 uncultured Ruminiclostridium sp. | reverse complement strand
CGAAGTATTTACCTTTGCAAGAATTTTTATTAATTTCTATATAGTTTTGTGCAGATTTTGCCTTCTCTTAAACGCACTCAAGCGGGACTTGACTACATATTGAAAAATAATATAACATAAGGAGATAGAAATTAAGTTCATCAGGAGTGAAATCATGGATAAAAAAGGAACAATATTAAGCGGAATGCGCCCCACCGGTGCCCTTCATTTGGGTAATTATTTCGGAGCTTTGGAAAACTGGGTGAGGCTTCAGAATGAATATAATTGTTTTTTCTTTGTGGCAGACTACCATGCCTTGACAACAGGCTATGAGAATACAGAGGACTATAAAGAGAATATTACAAATCTTTTGATAGATTGGTTAGCAGCGGGACTTGATCCTGAAAAGAGCACGTTTTTTATTCAAAGCAGTATAAAAGAGCATGCGGAACTACACTTGTTGTTTTCCATGAATTTACCGCTATCTTGGCTTTACAGATGCCCTACCTATAAGAATCAGCTCAATCAGATCAAGGATAAAAACATTACGACGTATGGTTTCTTGGGATATCCATGCCTAATGGCCACAGATATTCTGATGTACAAAGCAGATTTTGTACCGGTTGGGGAGGATCAGCTTCCTCATATCGAAATGACCAGAGAAATCGCAAGAAGGTTTAATTTTCTATATAATTCTGAGGTCTTTCCTGAACCCGGGCCTCTTTTGACCAAGGCCAAAGTATTACCAGGGTTAGATGGAAGAAAAATGAGCAAGAGCTACAATAACACCATTGCGTTATCAGACAGCCCTGATGTTGTAAAGAAGAAGATTATGAGTATGGTAACAGATCCCGCTCGTATACGCAAAACAGATCCGGGGCATCCGGAGGTTTGCTCGGTATTCTCCTACCACAAGCTTTTTTCGGAGAATCAGATTAGTGAGATTGAGCATGACTGCCGAAACGGTGAAATCGGTTGCGTAGCATGTAAGAGAAAGCTGGCCGACAATATGGCAGAGTTAATGACGCCCATATATGAACGGAGACAGGGTTGGCTGAAACGTACAGATGATATCAGGGATATCATCATTGAAGGAAATAAAAAGGCTAGAATTATAGCAGAAAAGACAATGGCTGAAGTAAGAAAAGTCATGAAGATTGATTGGATTTAAGGGGATAATATGAAAAGCGCGCTTACCGATGCATGCACGTTAAAACTTGAGAATTTTGAAGGTCCTTTTGATTTATTATTCTTTCTTATTGAAAAAAATCAGATAGACATCTATGACATTCCTATTCTGGAAATTACCGAACAGTATTTGGATTATCTTAGTGCTATGCAGGAATTGGATTTGGATATAGCTTCGGAATTTCTGGTTATGGCGGCAAGCTTGCTCCATATTAAATCCAGGATGCTACTGCCCAATAAAGAACCCTTGCTGGAAGATGAAAATGTAGACCCCCGGGAAGAACTGATAATTAAGCTTTTGGAATATAAGAAGTATAAGGAGTATTCAAAAATGCTGGCCGATAGGGAAGCAAAGTGGAGCGGTGCTCACTATAAGCTACCCGAGCCTATACCTGAAATAATCAAGGAAAATGAGTTGGAGGTTTCTTCTGAAACCCTTAGAGATTGTATGATTATTGCATTAGAAAAATACCGGGACAAGATGGATGATGTTTCAAAGAAGATGAAACGAATTCTGAACCATGAAAAAGTTTCACTAAGGTCAAAGATTAAAGAGATTTTGGATTTTTTAAAAAGCGGAGCAAAATTATGCTTTTCAAAAATATATAACCCAAAAGAAAAGAGTCGTCTTGAATTAGCTACCGGGTTTTTAGCTACATTGGAAGTGGTCAGGATAGGACAAGCATTGATAGATCAGCATGTTGACTTCGGAGAAATATACTTGACACCCAATAAGCAAAAGGGTGACACAGACCCAATGACTTTAATAGAGGATGAATAATATGGGCTCCATAAATGATACTGAGATAATAATAGAAGCTTTGATTTTTGCTTCTGGTGACCCGGTTCCATTAGAAAAAATAGCTGAGATAATCGGTCATGATAAAAAGACTACTAAGGTTATTATGTCGAATTTGATTTATAAATATCAAAATGCTACCCGTGGCATTATATTAAGGGAGATTGACAACGCATATCAGTTTTGTACCAAACCTGAGCTTGATGAATATGTGCAACAGCTTGGAACAGTAAGAAGAAAGCAGGGGCTCACACCTCAGGCATATGAAACTTTATCGATTGTCGCATACAAACAGCCTGTAACAAGGGCGTACATAGAGCAAATAAGAGGAGTAAACTGCGACGGTGTTCTGCTTAAGCTTATAGAACGTAATCTGATTGAAGAAATCGGTCGCGATGATACCCCCGGAAAGCCCAAACTATATGCTACTACAGAGGAATTTCTTCGCGTCTTTGGTTTCACAAGCATTAAGGAGCTTCCTCCATTAGCAATGAACGATATTCCTGAAGTATATGAAGATGTTCCGTTAGATTAAAAATACTTGGCATAATTTACTATAAGCCGGAAAACATATAGTACGGAGGTAACTATGGTTTTTTTGGCTATTTTTGTAGCTCTGGTTTTAATTATATTAATAATTATAAATTCAAAGCTTTCTTTCATGGTTGTAATCTCCATTGATTCAAATGGGTTTCATTTGGAGATTAAGGTAATGCTGTACAGAATTCTCAAGCTTTTTTCTTGGAAATACAAAGAGGGTGGGCTAAGTTTTCTCCTGAAAAAGAAAAAGCAGGTACCCGAAGATAAAAAAAAGAAAAAAGGAAGAGTTTCATCCGTATTGAAGATAATTTTTTCGAAGGACAGCTATAATCATTTAAAAAGGAATATGGAGGTATTCATACTTTCAGTAAAAGGCCGTTTGTCAACGAAGAATGCTGCTTTAACTGCTCTACTATATGGTGAAATCTGGAGTGTTATCGGGTTTTTAGTACCTTTTATTCCTCAAAAGAATTTTGTTCTTGATTTTTATCCTGATTTTCAAAAAGAAACTCCCGATTTTCATATTTCCTGCATATTAAGGGTGAGAATCATCCATATTATAGTTTTGATGGCTAATCATTTTATTAAGAAATTAAGGAAAGGAGTAAGTGAAAAATATGGGACAGCATCCAATTGAAGAGCTTATGAAAACGGCCATGGAAAGCATTAAAGAAATGGTTGACGTTAATACCATCGTGGGTGATGCGGTTCAGACTGTTGACGGAACCGTTATAATACCCGTTTCCAAAGTGGCATTTGGGTTTGCCGCGGGTGGTGGAGAATACAGCAATGATAGAAGATCAGAAAGCAATGTTTTTCCTTTTGCCGGAGGTAGTGGTGCAGGGGTAAGTATTAGCCCGGTTGCCTTTATGGTAGTAGGGAGGAATAACACAATAAAAATGATTCCGGCTTCGCCCCATGCCGCGCTTGACAGAGCTTTAGATAACATACCGAATATTATTGAACAAATAAAAAAAGCCTTTGAACCAAGCTGCAAGCACGAAAAAGAACAAACACAACATGAAAAGACAGAAGAAAAAACCGTCACTGATGTTAAGACTGAAAATATTCATTTTAAGGACATTGATGAATAATAGCAAGGTGATTTTTTCCTGTTTATAGACTTAGTGGGAGTAGCATTCATTTTGTGTAAGTTGTAGTCGCACTGCTGAGGAAGGTTTGCATATACGATAATTAAAAGGGGCCCATCGATTTTCTCGATACAGCCCCTTTTATGATACTGAATCCTAATTATTTGTTCTGTTGTTTGCTTGTATCATACTGAGGATACTGATTGCCGGTATAGGTCTGGAATACCTTCTTGACGATGTTACCGCCGATTGTCCCGGCTTCACGAGAAGTTAAGTCACCATTGTAACCCTGCTTTAAATTGATGCCAAGCTGGCCGGCAATCTCATACTTCATGTTGTCAAACTGGGTTTTGCTGTT
>CAYUZC010000006.1:11114-21168 GCA_964449525.1 uncultured Ruminiclostridium sp. | reverse complement strand
GTTGAATTTATAGCCCCGGCTACCATACCATCAGCCTCGCCTTTCTTAACCATCATAACTCCCCAATAAAGTGGATTTTTCATTGTTTCCTTTGCTTGTTCAATTGTCATACCCTTATGTTTACGAAGTTCATAAAGTGTATTAACATAATCATTTATTTTATCGGATTTGAGTGGATTTTCTATTTTTACCCCATCGATATTTAGATCTCCCTTGAGGGCATTTATTTTGTCCTCTTCTCCGACTAAAACAATATTTGCAAAGCCTTGCTCCAATATTATAGAGGCTGCCTTTATTGTACGGATATCAGTGCTTTCAGGAAGAACAATGGTTTTTTTGTTCTCCTTAGCACGCTGTATAGTCCTGTTTAAAAATTCACTCATTTTATGTTGCTCCTTCCAATGCGTTGATATAGTTTAATATTTAAGAAATATAAATTAGAATCTCATCTAATAATTACTGTGCATTATAAAAATGATTTATGATGCCTCTAAAATTATAATACAAATGTTTTTTGTATACAAGTTATCCAATGAAAATTCTTCTTAAAAAGAGAAAAAGGATAGAATAAATCTACCCTCGATCATTTTACTTAGCAATTTTCGGCCCCTTTTGCAAACATTTCCTTTAGTTTGTCTATGTTTTTCCCTGTTGCGTTTTTAATAGTGGTGGTCATCTGATGAAATAATACTCTCATCTGGTCAGTTTCCACATAACGCTTTATCTTCATAGTAGTAGTTTTTATAAGTTCCTCATAACCAAAAACATAATAACGGATAGTTTTATATACAGGCATTAACTTATTTATTTCCTTTACAGCGCTATCCAATATCTTTTTTATAGCACTCTCATCATCAGGTGATTGAACCACCTCTGTAATGTTCTCCTTGTCGAGAACTATCTTTGCACAGATTTCAACAGTTCCTTCCTTTGTGGCTTCACCCCACACTAGAGATTCCTTTACATAAGGTACTTTATTTATATAATTTTCAAGTTCTTCAGGAAATACCTTCTTACCATTTTTTAATACAATCATTGTCTTTACTCGACCGGTAACCTTTATTATACCCTTTTTATCTATACAACCTAAATCACCTGTACGAAACCAGCCGTCCACAATTGCTTCTTTAGTTGCTTCTTCGTTTTTCCAGTATCCAAGCATTACATTGTTACCTTTTATAACCAATTCACCTGAACCATTGATGTCAGGATTTGCAACAGCTATCTTAACACCGGGCAACGGATTTCCGCATGTACCTGTTTTCCGTATGCGATCATTCCCTCCTGCTACAACAGGAGATGTTTCGGTTAGGCCATAGCCTTGATAAACATTGACACCAATACTTTCATAAAATATTGATGTATCATTTTCCATAGCGGCACCACCGGTTACTATAACTCTAAGCTTTCCCCCAAATGGCTCTAATAGTTTTTTAAATAGTTTTCTACGTAAATCCAAGCCAATTTTTGAAAGTGTATTGGCAATTTTCATAAGCAAATTAACCTTTTTGTCTATGCCTTTTTTCTTAACTTCATCAAGAATTTTTCCTTTAAATTTATCAAAAATTAAAGGTACTCCAATAAGACAAACTGGCTGATATTCGGTTAGGTTTTTTGACAGATATTTTAGTCCGTCAGAAATAGAAACGGTCATACCTAAAAACAACGGGAATAATAGTCCTGTAGTATTCTCGAAAGTATGGTGCAAAGGAAGAATTGAAAGAACTGAATCCCCCGGTTCAAAATGAACAACCCCGCCTAGAGACATAATATCCGAACATATATTTCTATGGCTTAACATAACAGCCTTTGAACTTGCAGATGTCCCGGAAGTAAACAATAAAGCACTTAGCGCATCAGGATCCGGCTCCGAATTAATATAATCGTTATAGTCATTTTTTAAAAGCTCTTGTCCCCTAATGATTAAGCTTTTAAATGAAAAGAAATCAGAGTTAGCAATATCATCTGTTTTTTCAGGGTTCATACAAATTAATGCTTTTAGCCTATTATTCTTTGCGGAAATATCCTTAACAGTTTGCTGGAAAGACTCAGAATATATTAAAACGTCAACCTCTCCTCTCTCAAGCATTAATTCTATCTCGTTAGGAGGGAGCATTCTGTCAAGAGGTACAGCCACACCTCCCCCATTTATTGCCGCCAGATAAGAAACGACCCACTCATATCGGTTTTCGCCTATTATGGCTATGCGTGAATCTTTAAGACCTAGCTCCATTAAAGCACTGCCAAAAGCCTTAACTTCATTATTAAACTCTGAATAGGTTTTCATAACTGTCTCAGAACGAGGTTCATTACGGTATTTAAATGCAATATCGTGAGGGTAGTTTTTAGCACACATTTCAAGCATTTCTTTGAGAGTATTTATCTTAGGAACATCATAATATGATTTCCCTTCAGTTATTTTTACTAAATTTAGAGTATTCTCCATAATGACAGCCACCTTACTGTATTGTTTAATTAGATTATGCATTTTTATATATTTTATAATAACACTTTGCTACCAAAATGTACATATAGGCGAATATCGTACATTTTGCATAGTAAATAAAGTAAAATATCAAGCATTTATTTAATTCTTTCTATTTTTAATTTTATAAGGTTTGCTATAATACATATTAAGGGTTACTTTTTAACCTTTTTTTGATAATATAATTATGAATCAATACAGTTTTTTTACAAATAATAAATAGTCGGAGGATATGCTAAATGAATCTAAATGATCTTATTAATAGAATAAGTAATTCTATAAATATTGAGCCGGTTATACTACGTTTAATCTTGGCTTTACTGCTTGTAATAATAGGACTTATTTTTAGCTATTTATTCGCCAAATGCATTATTAAACTACTCTTAAAGATTGCTAATAAAACAAAAACAAATTTCGATAATCTTCTGATAAATTCTTTTGAAAAGCCTGCAAAAATATTAATTATTGGGCTTAGTATATGGGCCGCAATAAGTGTTTTTAACCTCCCAACAGTATTCCATAACTTTTTTAATCTTGCCTTACGAACATTTTTTATCGTAATAGTATTCTGGTTCTTATACCGCTCTTCTGATTGTTTAGTATGGATATTTGAACGTTATTTAAATAAAACCGATAAAAATATCAGCCCTGTCCTTAGCGGAGTATTAAGAAAGAGCCTTAAATTTATTATTATAATACTTGAAATTTTTATGATAATAAAAGAATGGGGATATGATATAAGTGGTTTGATCGCAGGTCTTGGTGTAGGCGGTCTTGCTTTTTCTCTTGCAGCAAAGGATGCAGCGTCAAATCTATTGGGCAGTATTACTATTATGTCTGATAAAACTTATAATATCGGTGATTGGATTCAAGCAGACAAAATTGAGGGAACAGTCGAAGATATCGGTTTCAGAAGTACAAAGATCCGGACTTTTTCAGATGCTCTGATTAGTGTTCCAAATTCTATTATGAGCAATGAACCAATTACTAACTGGTCAAAAATGGGTAAACGTAGGGTAAACTTTAACCTTCAGATTCCTCTGGATACAACTGCAGAAAAAATAGAAACACTTTTATCCAAATTAAAGGAAATGCTTAATAATCATGACGATATAAATAAAGACTTGATAGTAGTAAATTTAGATGGCTTTGGAGAGGCTACTCTTCAAATCATGATTTACTATTTTACAAAAACAACTTCCTGGGTTACATACCTTAAAGTCTCAGAAGATGTAAATATAAAAGTATTAAGAATATTTGAAGAAACCGGCGTATCGATTATTCCTCCTCATCGTATGGTTTTAGAAAATTCAAAGTTACTAAATTTATAATTTACTATTCATATCGCAGAGCTTCAATAGGGTCAAGTTTTGCAGCTTTTTTTGCCGGATAGATGCCGAAAAATATTCCCACTGCAGAGGAAAATGCTATGGAGATTATAACTATTTGTGGTGAAACAGATGGTGTTATTCCGGCAAGTTGACCTAATAAATAAGCTCCTACGACACCAAAAATCAATCCTATGATTCCTCCTATACAAGAGATAATGACAGATTCTGTTAGAAACTGAAACATTATATTTGAGGTCTTAGCACCGATTGCTTTTCTAATCCCTATTTCCCGGGTTCGCTCAGTTACTGAAACCAACATAATATTCATAACACCTACTCCGCCAACTAATAGAGATATCGCTGCAACAGCAGCAATAAATGCTGTGAAGATGCCAAGAACAGTATTTATTTGGTCTAATTGCTTCATTAGACTTTCTGCTTTATAAACATCCCGATCACGATTTCCATGTCTGTTCATAAGCATGTTTTTAGCCAATAATCCCGCTGCCTCGGTATTCTCCTTTGAATCAGCCATAATATACATTTCGCTTATCTGACTTTGTTTTGAATAAAGAATATCAAGATATGTAGCAGGCAAATATATTATAACCGGAATGTCTTCCTCCTCCATCATATCTCCGAACATTCCAAACTGGCTTTTCAAGACTCCGACAATTGTCACTTTTTTAGTACTTGAGTTAGGACCTATATTTATGGTTCTCCCGACTACATCAGTTGTTCCGAAAAAACTCTTTGCTGCTGTTTCGTCAACTACTATTACAGCCCGGCCTTCTTCGCATTCAATATTATTAAAGAAACGCCCGTATAAAAGCTCTATGCTATCAATATATAACATATCCTCGTTACTTCCATAGAACATTGCTGTTTTGGTTTTTTTTTCAGAACTGGCTACACCCTGCTGGTATGTAAGTGGTGAAGCATATTTGACATAGCTGATTTTATCCTTTAATTGTTCCACATCTTCGTAGGTAATATAATCACTTTTCTCTGCTTCTGATGCTCTTACGTTAATTTTTAAGGTGGACACACCGATTTTTTCAAATTCTCCGGTAATAGTATTTTGTCCTCCCTCTCCTAACGAAACAATAGAAATAACAGAACTTATTCCTATTATTATACCCAGCATGGTTAGAAAGGAACGCATTTTATTAGATATGATGCTATCTACAGCCATCTTAATATTTTCAAGTAAATTCATAAATCATTGCCCTTTCAAAATACTATGCGATTCATAACTTGGTTGTCATCAATAATCTCTCCATCACGCATATGTATGATTCGCTTTGAGTATTGTGCGACATCTGCCTCATGTGTAACCAAAAGAATTGTAGTACCTTCATTATTAAGCTGTTGAATAATTTTCATGATTTCCTTGGTTACTTTGGTATCTAAATTTCCGGTTGGTTCGTCCGCCAGAATTACCGAGGGCTTGTTTACAATTGCTCGCGCTATTGCCACTCTCTGCTTTTGACCACCGGATATCTCATTTGGGCGATGTTTTATACGATCACTTAAATCAACTCTGTTTAAAGCTTCTAAAGCCTTTTCTCTTCTTTCTTTTTTTGATACACCCGCATATACCATGGGAAGCTCTACATTCTCCAGAATACTCATACGAGGAAGAAGATTAAATGATTGAAATACAAATCCAATTTCTCTGCAACGTATTTCTGCAAGTTCATTATCAAGAAGCCCTGAAATATCCTTGCCATTTAGAATATACTTTCCTGATGTCAGTTTATCAAGACAGCCTAATACATTCATCATTGTCGATTTACCACAGCCCGATGGACCCATTATTGACACAAATTCACCGGCTTCTACCTTTAAGGATATTCCCTTTAAGGCTATCAGATTTATTTCTCCGGTAGTGTATGTTTTTGTGATATTATCTATTTCAATCATTCCTTATCACCTTCCGGTATAACTGCTAATCCATCGGTAATATCATCAGATGGTATTGTAATTACAGAATCTCCATCTGAAAGCCCATTTTTTACTTCTACTGCAACATCAGATTGAATTCCAATTTCTATAGGGGTTAATTTCGCAAAACCATCTTTAACAACGAATACGCTGATTTCACCGTTTTCACCATATTTTAAGCACTCAGTCGGAAGTTTTAATACCTGTTTTGCACTTGCAATTAAGATATCTGCGTTAATGTCAAAATTAACCTTCAAATGTTCATCAGGATTTAATATATCTATTTCAGCCAAAATTGTCGCATCAGTCGAACCGGTACTAATATCCTTTGATGCCACAGGCTCAATAAACGAAATCCTGCCTTCATATAAATAAGTTTCATACTTCAGAGTGGCTTTTTGACCTATCTGAATTTTTGCCGCATCATATTTTCCAAGTTTTATATTTCCTTTGAGATTATCAAGCTGTTGCACAACAAAAGCCGGTTGTGCCATACTTAAAGGCAAAGCTTCGGTAGCGTTAACTTGAGTAATAACGCCGTCAGATTCAGCTACAATTCCTTCCATTGCTTCGTTTAGTGTGTCAGTATATGTATCAAGCTGCAATTGAGCAAGAGTTATCGAATTATCCATAAGTAAAACTTTATCATCACTGATCTCCTGTATGCTTTTTCGTGCTTGTATTGAAGCCTGAAGATTAGCTATGTCTTCAGGATTATCGCTACCATCTAAAATGAATATTTGTTCATCAAGCCTTTTTATTTCATCCTCAATATCTTTTTTCTGTTCTAAAAGTTCTGATTTGTTTATAAGCGCGTTATTATATTGTATCTCGGCTTGTATAACAGCATTTTCATAATCTTTTATCTTGTATGATAATAATATATCGCCTTTTTCAACTTTATCCCCGACTTCAACATTTACACTTTCTACCGTGTATTGGGCCTTACCCATATATTCTTTTATCTCTTTTGACTGAATTAAAGCATTCGTAGACAATATAGTTTCCACATCACCTTTTAAAACTACCGTGGTTTTGACTGCGAGAGGTTTTTCTTTGCTTTGACTGTTCACAATTACTATTGTTAATGCTATTATTGCAACAATGATTATAACAGTTATAATTCTTCTTTTCTTTTTCATACTTTTGCTCCTTAATATAAAAGGTTAAATTCCTCTTTTATTACTACCGCCTATTTCTGCAAATATTAAATGAATTTTTGCTTTGTTTCATACTTATACAAAATAATAAATTTTACTTGTCATCAAGCCGGTTTTAATGTATACTATTCCTTGCTTAAATCACTTTGCGAAAGTGGTGGAATTGGCAGACTCGCTAGATTCAGGTTCTAGTGTCCGCAAGGGCGTGCGGGTTCAAATCCCGCCTTTCGCACCAAGAGCGTTCTACAACATTATTGTTGCAGAACGCTTTTTAAATTCTATTATCTGAAAATGATTGCGACTACTTTCCCGTCATCTGACAAAGGTTTGTCGAGAAATAAAGCTACATTACCGCTATCAAATCCTTTTTTTATGTCTGATGGATTTAATGCCTTCCAGCTTAAATCACCTGATCGCTTATATATAGCTAGGTCCCTGTGGTATGAGTAAACTTTGTCATTAATTCGTATTCTAGAAGAATCAACAGCCTGTATTTCTCTTGAACTATCTACTGAAGAAATAACTTCTTCTATTGAATCAATTTTATTGTCTTTTAGCTTAATTTTAACGACTGATCCAATATATGCTGCAGTTCTGTTCCTTTCTGCATAAGTCATTGTTCTTCCGGCATAAGTCATTATTTGGCCATTAACCAACAGGGTATATCTTTCGGTCACTACATATTCATTTCCTGTAACTGACATGTCTGTAACAAATCCATAAGTAGTATTTTTTTCTAAAGCATCATCAAGAAGCATAACATCGATATCCATGAAATCACCTGATTTATGAATATACCTTACCGTTCCATGCATGTTATTACTTTCATAAATATCATTGAAAGAAATCACAGAGGCTTCAATTTCTGCCGGGGCAGTATTTTCTATATTAAACAATACAGCTCCGTCTGCAACATAATCATTACCAATCTTTCGTTCATCTTTATTTATTGGGTAACTTTTTAAGCCATTGTTATTAACAAGTTGGAGATCTACTGTATCATAATCTTCACCGGTTGCTATTACTTTATATAGTGCTAGCTTTCCTCGCAAATGCAACAACGACCTTTTAGTTAAATAAGTCTCTTTTTCGCCGTCTGAATGCAAAAGAGTAACATAATATTTCTTTTCGTAATCCTCAGTATTTTTATAATTTTCTGTGTAGCCATTTAAAACTAAAACATAATTATCTGTTCCTTTTATAAAATCACTGATTATATCTACTACTTTACCATCTGCTCCAAAAACTAGCTTAACTGTTTCTCCTACTTGTATTTTTTCAGAATTCTTGATTTTGTATCTATTGAAATTATCATCAAGCATATATGTGATATCGTCTATCTCAATAGAATCCGGTGATATTTTAGACGGAAGTATGGCCGTTATCTTACCGGAAACTGTGCTGTCGTATACGATTATATAGGGATTTCCATTCCATATATCAGTAACTTTATATACAACATCATTTACTTCAATCTGCGTTCCTGTGATGTATTTGCCTCCCTTATCTATCAGCAGACCCTTATATTTTATTTCTAGTGGTATACCGGTCATACTTGCGGTAATTACCACAGGATCGTACTTAAGCGCATCAAAAATTGCACCGTATACGGGTTTTTCTCCGTCATATGCAATTACAATTGATGAATTCAATTTAACAACTTGGTTTAATGCATCATATCCAATAATCTGATCCTCATAATAATATGAGATTCCTGCCGGCAATTTTACTTTTTCACCGTCATTGGTTGTTACTGTACCGGATTTAAATGAAGATAAAGAATACTCTTTATATTGATAATCAGATAAAGCGGCATATTGTATATCATTATCCTTCACTTTTAAATAATACTGCTTTCCGGCTTCAGGAATGGTTATACCTTCTTTCAGGAAAAATATGCCCTTATCGGTAATAACCTGTCTATCATCGGCAGAAGTATTTATAATACTGTTTTCAATCACTATAGCTTTCTTATAAACCGGGATTGTATCAATAAATTTTGTGTCAGTACCAAAGACTCTGGTTGAAAGCATTCTATCAAGCATCAGAGCTATCTGTCCTCTTGTTACATAAGCAGAGGAACTGTAATTTATTGAGTCCAGAATACCTAGACCGACCAGCTTAACTAAATATTTATCGTTAGAACTTCCGGGTAGGTAAGCATCATCATATTTAAGTAGTTTACCTAATACTTCGCCCAAAGATAAAAAACTTACCTTATCTAATGGTGAAAAAATACCACCGGACTTTGCATTCATGTATCCGGATTTTACTGCTACATTTATATATGGATTTGACCAGCTTGATACCTTCACATCATTAAATAAGCTTGTATTCCTAAATAAATCCAGCTTTTCCTGCTGTCCGTTAATCATTACCAAAACAACAGCAAGCTGTTCACGTGTGATAGGATTTGAAAGATACATTTTATCAATATTAGTTTTTGCAAATATCCCCAAGTCCATTAGTCTTTGCATACTTTTTGTTTCGCTATCCTCTATTGTGCTGGCTGCGAAAACTTTATTAACCGGCAAAACAAAAACTGATAGCATTAAGCTTATCGATAAAATATAACATATAATTTTTTTCATATCATTAATACTCCTAACTAATCAAAGTTTCATACAATAATACTGTAATAATAGTATTTTGTCTGACTTTAAGTAAAAAAGAACTCACCAGACGGTGAGTCTCATTATACAAATTATATAAAATTTGCAATGTTCTCAACTTTATTTAAAATTCCTATACTTTTGTTATTCACCAAATGCCGGCAAAACACTCTCGACGAGATTGCTCACCATATCATGTAAAAAGTCTCCATCCTGTAATTCTATCATAGAGAAGAGAATAAAAATTATAAACCCAAAGATTACCATCAGAATAGCAGGGATAGCTTTTAGCTTCTTCATTGATAGCTTCAGGCTTAATGTGTAAATAAGTATTGCTATAGCAACAGTAAAAAGTACCAATCTTTGCGCGTCCTCAGTGAATCTTGGATAATCATAAGTTGGATGTACAAAGAACAAATACGCCCAAACAGCTACTGCTACAAGCATAATAAGCCATAGCACGGTAAAAAACCATGGAAACTTTTTATACACATCCCAGTCACGGTAAGTTTCTTTGTC
>CAYUZC010000006.1:0-11104 GCA_964449525.1 uncultured Ruminiclostridium sp. | reverse complement strand
AACTTTTTCTTTTTAGGAGCCGGCACCGGAGCTTGCTGGGCGACAGGTGCTTGTTGAACATATGTAGCTTGCTGGGTGACAGGTGCCTGTTGAACATACGGAGTCTGCTGGGGAACAGGGGCTTGTTGATAAATTGGTTGAGGTTGTAATTGTGGTTGTGGCTGGTATGTAACCTGAGATTTAGAATCATCCGGTTTTTGTTCCTGCTGTTGGTTATCAGTAATAGCATTAACAGGCTCTGGCTCTGGCTCAGGCTCTAGCTCTGGCTCCGTAGATGTTATTTTTTCAGGTTCTTCAACCATTGATATATCCTCTGCCTTATTAAATTCAACATTTTCCTCAGATTCGTTTACCAAATCCGTACTATCTACTCCACTATCCTCTTTATCTTTTGATACTGATTGAGGCTCCGAATTAGCATTATCTTCAATCTTTTCATAATCAGGTTCGACGTTTATTGGAGTGGTAATAATTGGTTCATTGCTATAATTTTCATCAGTAGCCGATATTTCTTTTTCTTCAATAACTACTTGCTTTTGTCCGCAATTATGACAAAATAAAGTCCCTGCCGAAAGACTTGTACCACATGAGTCACAAAACTTTACATCACTCATTATATATACCTCCGACTGATATTTATGTTTATACAATTAGCATTTTATCATTTTATTCCGGCTATGTAAAACCATTATTTCCCTAAAAATATTCAAGGTATCTTGCTGATCTTTAAGTGTCATATACTTGAATTGATACTCAATTAGTCTTTAATCTCGGTAATATTTATATATTTTAGATTAAGATCATCTACACCGATATCAGTTTTATTATTAATGCTGTAAGCTTTGTTCCTTACTGCATTTAGAAGAATATTATAATCATTATCACTGAAATTACGCCATCTTGCGTTCTCCATAGCAAGTCCGACACAGTTATCAGATGCATTTAAAACCCAAGTTTCTCCGCCTTCCCATTTTTTGTTGTAATATGCTTCAAGAGCTTTATAAACAGAGTTTCCCATTATCTTCACAGCAGAAGAAATTATTTTTTCAGATTTATCAGATTGATCTATATCAGCGCCTATTACGAATTTTCCGTCTGATGCTTCAGCCGCAGCTATTACTGAGTCAACTACCGTACCTCCGTATGCAAAGATAATTTCTGTACCTGCATCATACCAACCGGCTGCTCTAGCCTGGCTTTCAGGAGATGCTGCAACGTCCCCGGAATAGTTAAACATCAAAGAAACCGATTCTTCTGCAAGATTCATTTCCTGAGCTGCTATGTTTGCTCCCTGAGCAAAACCGTAACCATAACGAATAACCGCGGGAACTGCCATACTCCCCTGGAATCCCAGCTTTGTAAAGCCGTCTTTAACCGCTGCATATCCGGCCATAAATCCAGCCTCTTCCACAGCAAACAGAATAGGTTGCACGTTTTTCTCAGTATAATATGTTTTATAGTCTTCTGTATGGGGTTCACCATCCAGAAGAATAAAATTTACATCGGGATATTTTATCTGCGCTTCATAAATCGCGACTTCAAAGAGAGAACCCTGTGTAATTATAGCTTTTGCTCCACCCTTAACAGCTAGTTCTATTGCCTCAAGATAAGCTTTGTTAGTTCCCTCAGTGGGCTGATAATATTGAAATGTCATTTTATGCTCTTCAGAATACTTTTTAAGACCATCCCAAGACTCTTGATTAAAAGATTTGTCTTCCAATATTCCAAAATTGGTGACAAATGCTAATTCATAACCGCCTTTAACAAAGCAACCAACTAACATTGTAATAATAAAAGGAAACACCATTAACAATGATAGGAGCTTTTTCATCAGAATCCTCCATAAAAAAATGTAATAAGGGTCATTTTAAAACCAGCATATGTCTTTATATTAAATACTATATAATGTTTTTGTAAAAAAAACAAACATTAATAAAGATATCAATTAATATTCACTATTTCTTCATTAATCTAATGAAGCTTATCTCAGGCCTGTTAAAAAGCCTCAAATTTACTTTTGAATATCCCAGCCCACGATTTACAATCATCCTTGAATCACCGATTTGAAATAAACCTGAATCATATTCGGGAAATAATACTCTTTCGGGCGAAAATACTCCTCCCAAAAAAGGAATCCTTATAATTCCTCCGTGTATGTGACCTGTAAAGACCAAATCAGTTCCCCATGATACATATTCTTCAAAATACACAGGATTATGCGCCAATAGCATATTAAAATGTTTAGGTGATTCACTCAGTACTTCCTCTATATATGGTACAGTCAAGGACATATTTTCGTCATAGGAATCAAGATCTCTTCTGGAATAATGATATAGCTCCAATGTCAGACCAGAAATTGTAATGCTGTCAGTTCCGTTATTTATCGTACGCATTCTATTATCTAATAGAATTACGCCTTTCTCTGTGATATTGTTAATAAAATTCGAATATCTTGTGTTCTCATCTCCATCATGTGTTAGATATCGGGCAATTTGTTCATGATTTCCCAAGCACATATAAACCGGGCAGGTTTGATTGAAATGGTCTAGAAATTCAAGAAAAGCACCCTCGTCATATATTGTAGAGCTCATCATATCACCTGTAATCAAGAGAATATCAGGTTTAAGTGATTTTATCTTATTTGCAAGACGTTTATTTTCTTTTCCAAAGGTTTTTCCGTGCATATCACTTATCTGGACAATTTTATATCCATCAAAGCTCTTAGGTAAATTGTCGTAAGTAAGCTCATAACGTGATATCTGAAGAGTATGGTTTTGCCAATAAAAGAATAATAATAGAAAAACCAAAGTAAAAGTAATAATATAATAAACTTTTCGATTTTTTTTGACCATAATACACCTCTGAAAGATTATATCACAAGTTCAGCAATGACAATTCATTGTCATTAGCCGTCGTCAGACGGCGACACCGCCTGTTTTACAGGCGGTAGCTAATTGATGATTCAATGCTCTCGGGCACCCGTTCGAAATCTTCGATTTCGTTAACGGGTGAGGTTATTATATCATTTGTATAAATCATGTAAATATAGTTCTTTTTATTGCGCAGAATACCATAAAAGTTATCTTACCAGTCACTGCTCATATGATATACTATTATACATAATTCATAAAGGAGCGATAGATTTGAATAAAGAATTTAAGACAATTGAACCTAAAGAACTGACCGATAATGTTTTTTCATTGGTAAGTAAGGATTGGATGCTTATAACCTCAGGAACCCTTGAGATCTACAATACGATGACAGCAAGCTGGGGTGGTATGGGTTATCTTTGGAATAAAAATGTATGCTTTATTTTCGTTAGACCCAGCCGTTATACCTATGAATTCATGGAAAAGAACGATAATTTCTCTCTCAGCTTTTTTACAGAAGAATGGCGTAATGCCCTTACCATTTGTGGTAAAAAGTCGGGTAGAGATATTGATAAGGCAAAAGAAACAGGATTAGAACCTATATCGGGAAATAATAACACCACTGGGTTTGACCAAGCTAAGTTAATAATTGAATGCAAAAAATTATATTTTCAAGACTTTAACCCCGAACAATTTCTTGACCATACAATTGAAAAAAACTATATCGGCGGAGACTATCATCGTATGTATGTTGGGGAAATACTGAGCATTCATACTAAATAAGCATAATTGCTCTTTTTCTCTCCAGCATTTCATCTATGCGGTTAATATATTGAGCGACCTCCTTTACATTGTAGGATCGCTTAATTTTTTTGCCGTCCGGTGAGACAAACTTTGAAATTGCCCCTGCTCCCATTGCGTAGATGCTCTGAACTTCTTCCATTGTATGGATATTATAAATACACTCATAACCGGCTTTTGAATAACCCGTATTCTCAAGATTAGCAAGAATGTTTTTTTGTCTATATAAATAATACGGCCTCATACCCATATACTCAGCTGAAATTCTCGCATTATCTAACATCGATTCAACAATATTGTCGGGTGCAAGCCTATAGCTATCTATGTTTTCATGCAGAGTCGACGCTCTTTTTATTGACATGGTATGAACAGTTAAACTATCCGGAGCCAATTTTTCAATCTGGCTCATTGTGTATCTGAACATTTCAACATCCTCATTGGGAAGCCCTGCAATAACATCCATATTAATATTTGTAAAACCAATATCTCTTGACATGTTGAGTTTTTCTATGATTTCTTCGGGGGTATGATTGCGGCCTATAGCTTTTAAGGTTGAAAGGTTCATTGTTTGAGGGTTAATACTTATTCTTGTAACATTATTTGCTTTTATAGTAATAAGTTTTTCCTCATTAATGGTGTCAGGCCTGCCCGCCTCAAACGTAAATTCCACATTCTTTATATCAAATAACTCATTAACAAGCTGTAAAACTCTGTTAATAGCTGAGTTATCCAGAGATGTTGGGGTACCTCCTCCGATATAAACCGATTTAACAATCTGATTATTCTCTTTAACCATTTTTGCCACATATCTTATCTCTTTTTCGAGGGCATCTAAAAATCCGGGAATAAGATTCTTATAGCGACCTACCGGATATGAGGTGAAAGAGCAATACAGGCACCGACTTTTACAGAATGGAATACCGATATAAAGATGAACGCTTTTGTGGTCTACATTTATAAACGGTCTTTCTACAGCGGCAACGTCATAAAGCAGCGTCGCTTTTTCTTTTGTCATATTGGTTGTATTAACAAGGTGTTTTATTGTTCCTGGTTTGTCCAATCCATCATCAATACAATGCATTGCCAGTTTTACAGGTCTCACACCGGTTAATGATCCATAAGGTAGTTGTTTACCGGTTACCTTGGACAGTACTTCCACAATGGATGCTCCCACAATAATTTTTCGGCTTTTTAACAAACTTCGGCCCGGTTTATTCATATCATCAGCAGAAATTTGTTTTTTACTGGAATATTGAGGTTTTACGTTATATGATTCTATATCCTCATGCATTTCATATTTTTCAAGATTACTATAATACTCCGCTTTACAATGCCATATTTCTTCATCACAAACGCTAACTTGAAGGAATGGGCCGGGTGTAAAATTATCATTTTCTGTTTCATCATTAATATAAATAACTGAATCATCATTAAAAAAAAGGCGTATTAATCCCCACGCCTCTAAGTCCATATCTATACCCTTTATTTTAACCCAAAGTTTTTTCTGTTCACACATAAGGATTATTCTCCCTCTCATAGGCAATTGTTGATGACTCGCCATGTCCGGGATAAACCTTTATAGATCCGTCCAATGTATAAAGTTTTGTCTTTATTGACTCAATAAGCTGCTTTTGACTTCCGTCAAACAAATCTGTTCTGCCCACACTTAATTGAAACAGTGTATCTCCGGTGAAAAGCATGTCTTCACATAAAATTGATATACCACCGGGAGAATGCCCGGGAGTGTGTATAATTTCAAGACTCACATCACCTAAAGGTAGCTTGTCTCCATCCTTTAGTAGACAATCAGGATTAGGATTGACAATATCTGTTTTAAACCCGAATAAATTATATCCGTTTTTATCGGGATCTGTATAAACAGGCATATCACTTTTATGCAAGCAAATAAGCGCATTTGTCATATCTTTTATTTTCCCTGCATAAAAAACATGGTCAACGTGGCCGTGGGTAAGTATTATATATTTTAGCTGAAGGTTCTTCTCGTTAATTACCCTATTTATATTCTGCGGTTTATTTCCACAGTCTATAATGGCACACTGATTATTGCTTTCTATAATATAAGTGTTTGAGCCGAATATCCCGTTTGTTAAAATTATAGGTTCCATTTTTTCTTATCCTTAAAATATTTTTTTGCTATCAAGCATTAGTGTTACCGGACCATCATTAATGAAATCAACTTCCATACTTGCCTGAAATATGCCTGATTCAACCTTTATCTTGTAATTATCCTTTATATATTCAATAAATCTATCATAATACTCTTTCGCGATGTCAGGTCTTGCAGCTTTTGAATAGCTCGGTCTGTTTCCTTTTCTGCAATCTCCATAGAGAGTGAACTGGGAAATAACCAGAACATTTCCTCCCACATCAAGTACCGACAAGTTCATTTTATCTTCATTGTCTTCAAAAATACGTAGGTTTATAATTTTCTTGGCCATGTACTCTAAGTCTTCTATCTCATCGTCTTCACCTACACCGAGGAGCACCAGTATACCTTTTTCGATCTTTCCTGTTATACTGCCTTCAACACTCACCTGAGCCCTTTTAACACGTTGTACTACAGCACGCATAGAATCTCCTTATTTATTACGTGATATTTCAAATACATCCTTTATACGACTCATTTTAGCTATTATTCTATCAAGTTGATCTGTATTACTTATCTCAAGTGTCATTTGCATCAGAACAGACATATCCTTGGAGGTTCTTGCATTAATTGCTCTTAATGGAATTCTGGATTCACCTATGGCATTTGTAATTTCAACAATGAGACCGGACCTGTCATGAGCCTTAAGAGTAATCTCAGCTAAATATGAAACATTCGTTGATACGCTCTTATACCAGTACACTTCAATTAATCTGGCATCACCGTCGATAACAGTATTCCTGATATTTGAACAGTCCTTTCTATGAACAGAAACACCACGACCTCTTGTAATATAACCTACAATTTCATCCCCGGGAACAGGATTACAACAACGTGAGATCCTGACGAGACAATTGTCTATGCCTTTAACAACTACACCGCTATCCGGCAGTGTTTTACTTTTCCGTTTGTTTTCTTTTTCGATTTGGTCAATGAGCATATGAGTCTGTTCTTCCGGTGGGAGACTTTTCCTATACTCTTCCTTTAATCTTGTTACAACCTTGGCAACAGTTATTCCACCAAGTGCAATAGCTGCAAAAACATCTTCAATATTATGAAAATTATATTTCTTTAACAATGTTTCTATATATTCGCTCTTAATAGCCTGATTCATTGTCAGACCGTTTTTTCTTATCTCCTTATCAAAAGCTATCTTACCATGTTCAACGTTCTCTTCTCTTTTTTCCTTTTTAAACCATTGGTTTATCTTATTCCTGGCCTGTGAGGTCTTGGCAATTTTCAACCAGTCTCGGCTCGGTCCGTTGCTTCCCCCTGACGTAATAATCTCAATAATATCTCCGTTTTTAAGCTCATATTCCAGGGTTACAATTCTGCCATTAACTTTAGCGCCTATCATGCGATTTCCTATGGCGCTGTGTATAGAATAAGCAAAATCAATAGGTGTTGATCCGGATCTGAGACTTTTAACATCTCCTTTAGGTGTAAAAACAAAAACCTCGTCGGTAAACAAATCTATTTTAAGATTCTCCATAAATTCATCGGGATCTCTGGCGTCCTTTTGCCATTCAATCATTTGACGTAGCCAAGAAAGCTTCTCTGCATAGGATTTCTCACCATACCCGCCCTCTTTATACTGCCAATGGGCAGCTATACCAACTTCAGCAACACGATGCATTTCCCATGTTCTGATTTGCACTTCAAAAGGTATACCCTCAGGTCCTATTACTGTCGAATGCAGCGACTGGTACATATTCGGCTTAGGCATGGAAATATAGTCTTTAAAACGCCCCGGCATAGGTTTAAACATCTCATGCATCAGTCCTAATAGGGCATAACAATCTTTTACAGACTCTACTATCAACCGTATGGCAAAGAGATCATAGATTTGATCAATGGTCTTATTCTGTGTATTCATTTTTTTATAAATACTGTAAAGATGTTTTGCACGACCCTCTATAGATGTTTCTATTTCGATTTCTGCAGTTTTCTTATTAACGTCTTCAATTACGTTATTTATATATTCCTCGCGTTCCCTGCGTTTTTTTGCAATTTTTTCTACTAAGTCATAGTAGCCCTTTTCGTCAAGATATCTAAAGCTTAAATCTTCTAATTCCCATTTAATCTTATGAATACCAAGGCGATGGGCCAATGGTGCGTATATTTCCATTGTTTCCCTGGCCTTTTGCAACTGCTTATCCTTTACCATAAACTTAAGCGTTCTCATATTATGAAGACGGTCTCCCAACTTTATAATAATAACGCGGATATCTTTTGCCATGGCAAGAAACATTTTTCTAAAATTTTCTGCCTGAATTTCCTGCTTAGATGTATAAGGAATTTTTGTAAGCTTTGTTACACCTTCTACTAACTCAGCAATTTCAGCACTAAATTCTTTCTTTATCTCTTCGTAAGTAAAAGTGGTATCCTCAAGAGTATCGTGAAGTATACCGGCAACAATTGAACTGTCGTCCATTTCAAGCTCAGCTAAAATGCACCCGACCTCAACCGGATGAACAATATACGGATCTCCCGAGACTCTTTCTTGACCTTCATGGGCTTTGGTAGAAATGTTATATGCTTTTTCTATCATAGCAAGATCTGAATCGGGATTATATTTAATTATAAGATTTTTAAGTCTCATGAACGCATCAAGCATATTTCTCACCAATTATTTCAAATTATGTACCATATTATTTACCCAATCCAGAATCTCTGAATCTTCCAAGTTAACTTTTAACACCTCGGCAGGCGGACTAATTTTATAGCTACCTTTATCATCCAATACTACTTCCATCAGGCCTAGTTCATCAAATATCAATAATGCTAAAAGAAATTTATAAGCATTAATATTAATTTTTGTTCCTTTTTTTAAGACTCCGGCATGTATAAACAAATCCGCAGCTGTAATAATTATTGTACCTTTCCGGCTTATATATTTGTATATGGTTAAAAGAATGTCCCTGTCTACTACAATATCGTCAAATATGATTATTTTATCAATAATCCCATTATAAAGACATTTTTCATCGCAATCAAGACATTCAACTTGACGAGCGGCATTAAGTAATAATTTGTTCCTTTTTAATATCTTTTCAATAAGCCGCATATCCAAAAGCTTTATCTGCAAATTTTCTATATTTCGGTAATCATTAATTTCCTGTGTAAATACAATATCTACCCTGTCCATGAGAGATATCCCCATGTCAAGATAACCTTTCCCGAAATACACTCCTTCAATATTCTTTCCTTCAATCTCAAAAGTAAGCTTTAGATGTTTGCCGTTTCCGATTATTTTTTTCGCCCTGATTATAGCACCTTTATAGCAAAAAACGGGTCTGTTATTGCCAGAACCAAATGGTTCCATAAGAGCTATCCGCTTTGCTGTTTTTAAATCGATATCATTTCCTGTAACTTCAATATCAATAGCTATCTCAGGTATAAGCATTTCTTCTGTTATCAAACTTGATGCATATTGATTAATCTGCTTTCTGAACATTTCTAGGTTCAAAACCGAAATGGTAAGTCCTCCGGCCTGTTCATGTCCGCCATATTTAATTAACTTATCAGACTGGACTTCCATTGCCTTAAAAAGATTAAAGCCTTCTACACTTCTTGCAGACCCGACAGCTTTATCGGCTTCAACCGATAAAACAAATGAAGGCTTATGATAACGATCAACAAGCTTTGATGCAACAATTCCTATAACACCATGATGCCAGTTCTCATGATAAACAACAATAACTTTATCTTTTTCATAGCCGGTATTATTTTCTATTATACTTACTGCCTCTTTAAATATCTCATCCTGAATTTCCTGTCTTTTTATATTTGAGCTATTTAAGTAAATTGCATATTCATTAGCTTCCAATTCGTCGTCGGTTGTAAACAGTTTAACTGCAATGCTCGCATCGCCCATACGCCCTGCTGCATTTATTCTTGGGGCTATAACAAATGAAATCCTGTATGTATCTATTTGTGTTCCATTAGCCAGAGCCACATCTAATAGTGCTTTAATTCCAATACAGGGATTGTTATGTATTTTTTCTATTCCGAATTTTGTTATTATGCGATTCTCGCCGTTTAAATCAACAATATCAGCTATTGTAGCAATAGCAACGATATCTAAATAATCTTCATAAGCTCGGGGATTGCCAGTACGTATTCCCAATGCTTGAATTAATTTTAATGCTACTCCTGCTCCGCATAGATTCTTAAAAGGGTATTTACTTTCAGGAAGATGAGGATTGATTATTGCTAACGCATCAGGAATAAGCTCTTCATTACACTGATGATGATCGGTAATAATTATGTCAATTGCCTTTCCTTTAATTGCACTTTTTTCAACTATGTCAGATACCTCATAGCGCGCCGATATACCACAATCAACAGTAATAACCAAATCATATTCATTATTACATATAAATTCGACTGCTACATCCGAGATTCCGTAGCCTTCATCAACTCTGTCCGGTATATAAAAATCAATTTTAATACCCATTGTTCTGAAAAATTTGATTAAAATTGAAGTAGCCGAAACGCCATCCGCATCGTAGTCTCCATAGACTAACACTTTTTCGTTTTTCTTAATAGCCAAAAGAATTCTATTAACCGCATCCTCCATTCCATCTAATAAAAATGGATCGTGTAAATTGTCAAGAGATGGATTTAAAAACGATTGAATTTCAGATACACAAAAGCCTCTTTGAACTAACAGATTATCTATAAGTCCATGTATACTTTTATCTGCAATCTCTTTATTATATATTTCATTTATGTACTTCCATCTTCGCCCGTTGCCTAAATAATAGTTTTCCATTGTTTTTATCCTCTTGTAACATTAAATATATGTAAGTTTAGCTTCTGTAGCCTGCATAGTTTTCGCACTTAGTATTAACAATAACAAAGCCCGAAGCTTTCTCCGGGCTTTGTTATTTATTAAAATAGTTTTAAGGCTATCTACCTTAAGGGTCATCAAAAAAACCCTTATTTCGTCTTCCTTTTCCTCGCAGCCTCAGATTTCTTCTTGCGTTTTACGCTCGGTTTGACATAGTGCTCTCTCTTCCTCACTTCAGCGAGAACGCCAGACTTCGCACATTGTCTCTTAAATCTTTTCAGCGCACTGTCAAGGGATTCGTTCTCCTTAACTCTTACTTCAGACACATCTATCCCTCCCCTCTGTTACGTACATGCCACCGTGCCAGGGGATTTATCCAGTCAGTGTGAATGGTAAACCATGCTACAGCACGTATATTATTATATAATAGTGGTTTTGAAAGCGTCAATAGATTTTTCTTATTCATATAAT
>CAYUZC010000005.1:1256-21327 GCA_964449525.1 uncultured Ruminiclostridium sp. | reverse complement strand
ATTTGCGAGGATCATTCATTATCTCATCCCAAATGTTTTTCAGCTGGTTAAGAGTAGGCAATGTATCACCCGGATATAAAAATTCATATAAGTCCATTATCCCTTCAAAATCATTATACCTAGCAAACCGAATTTCCATAAAATCACCTCTTTCAGCTAACAGTTTCCAGATTGTTTAAAATACCGGATGAAAAAATAAAGAGTGTAACACCCAGAACAAAGCTCCACCCGCCTAAGGCACATACCATAAGAAGTTCGCTTTCAGTAAGGGCCATAACTACACCTGCCGCTATGCCACCGGGTATAATTATCAATATATTTACTATAACTTTAATAAAAATAAGAAAACCTTTGCTATGGACCCGTCCGAACAATCTCCGGGTTAAAATATCACTATAAATATAAACCGCACCAAACAAAACATAGGTAATTATACAACTTATTATAATAGCTATTGATGCCTTAAAGAGTATCCCAGATAGTATAAACAAAACAGTTCCATCAAAGAAATTTTTCGTGTGTTCACCCAATGTAACAAAAAAGAGTTTTTCTTGGGTCGACGCCGGAATCAGAAATATATAATGTTTCTCCAGCTCAGAACTAAGCCTGCCCTGAACCTGAAGTATTAGCAGCATATAAAGAGCAAAGAAAAGAATTATTGACAATGTCAGCACTTGTTCCTCATCAGGCATAATAATCTTAAATATAATCGCAGCTATAATAACCGATACGGATGATCTGTCAAAGAAAAGAACGTATGCTGTTTTTCTAAGTTCCAGTATATTCTTGAAGAAAATTGCACTGGCTCCGGTACCTGAAAGTTTTTGCTTTACTTTGTCCTTGACTTTAAGATTGAACATCATCTTGTTACCATCACGTTTTGCTTTCATAGCGGCTTCAATATATTCGGTGCCTTCCAGAACATCCTCATAGTAGTCAAGATTCATACGATAGAGCGTGACTGACGCGCCCAGGATAAGAGTCAGAATTCCTGCTAACCCTATCCAGAATTCAGTAGTAAATCCATTAACAGCTGCCGTCGCAATTGAGCTGGTCCAACCGATTACAGGGAAGTATTTTGCAATAGGATTGTTGAAAACATCACCCAGGGTATCAACGATACTCCTAGTCTTAGCAAGGTTTAACAAAATTAAAGCCACTATCACCAATGCTACAATGTCCAGCACTCTTTTGATGAGCTTTTTTCTGCCTGTTTTCTTTGTTGCCCAGGAGTAAAAAACCATACTGATTAAGGGGTATGAAAGAGCGTAAACAATTGATGCCAGTAGAATCATCCAAGTACCGTAGGGCTTCATGTCAAAATTGTTTTTCAGATTTGGTATCTGGCATATAGCAATAAAGAGGAAAAGGAATGTTCCTCCTATCTGCTTAATAAAGCCATAAAGCAAAATATGATTCGGCTTTATGGGGGCTGTAAAGGCTAAGTTTACATCTGCCATTCGAAAATAAGTGCTACCTTTATCAATACCTAATTTAAATGTCGTGTAATACATAAAAATAAAAACAATTGTAATTATTCCTACAAATAAATCATTTGAGCCTTGCCGTATTAAACCTGAGGGCATAGCAAAGGAAGCGATTAGCATAAATACAACAAATACCGTAAGAAAAAGATAACCAATCATCAAACCCGGTTTCTTAAATACACCTTTAATGAGATTCTTAAGGGTCCTCCTCATAACAAAGAACATTGATCTCATTTTATATCTCCCTCCTCTTCGGTTTTGGAGAAAAAGATATGTTCCAAGGATTCACCACTTAAAGTCATGGCGTCCCTTGTGCTGTTAAATACAATTTCGCCTTTGTTCATTATGAGAACCTTATCCCATAAATCGGCTATTGAGTCAAGAATATGAGTGCTTATAAGAACGGCACAGCCTGAGTTTCTAAGCTCGATAAACATTTCCTTGAGCTCTTTTATTGCCTTTGGATCAAGACCAATCATAGGTTCGTCAAGCATTACCATATGGGGCTTGATTAGAAGAGCGCAACATATGCTAACCTTCTGCTGCATACCTTTTGAGAGATCTTTCCCTACTTTCTTTTTTTTGTCATCCATATCAAATCGTGTTAAAAGTGCTTCTGCTGTGTCTGACCAGTCCTGCAATCCATAAGCTCTTGCTACAAATTCCAAATGATCCCAAACGCTTAGAGATTCATAAAGTGATGGCGATTCCGGTACATATCCGAAAATTTTCTTAGCTTCAATGCTTTTATTAGGTTTACCATCTATTGAGATTTCTCCGTCAAAACGTAAAAGACCTGCAATTGACTTAATGGTTGTGCTTTTTCCCGCACCGTTGGGGCCAATTAATACGCCAATCTCTCCGCTGTTGATTTCAAATGAGACTTTGTTAACTGCTAAAACCTTTTCATACTTCTTTGATAAATTTTTAACTTTTAACATCATGACCTCCAATAGTGGTAGCCTTTCTATTTACTTTCTGATATATCGCTCTTAGGCACCACAGCACTTTTTATACTTCTTGCCGCTGCCACAAGGGCATGGATCATTTCTTCCAACCTTTGTACTTACTGCACGATGATCCTCGTTAAACTGTTTCCTTATGGTTGTGCGTTCATCTGCTGATAATAAATCGTCCCATTCTTCAAGCTCGTAAAGCCAATTTGCTTTTGCATTAAGCATGTTATAGTAAAGCTTGTAAAGTAATATACTTCTGTCAATTTCACTTTCTTCGGTGAGAGCATCTAAGTCCAGGCTACTGTCAAGACTGGTATTTATACCGTCTAAAAAGCCCATAAAGGTAATATTGTCCATATCATATTTTTTAGCCAGTTCGTCTATCCTGCCGGTAAGGGCAGCTGTGCCTGATGAAAGAATTGCTTTATAGGCTTGTGTTTCTTTTTCCAAATAAATATCAAAAAACTTTTGATTCTCATCCGTTCTTTGATCTTCCAATTTTTCATGCCAATCTTTAAATAAACTCATAGTGTTTTCCCTCCGATAATACAACTTAATTTTCTTAATGTCTGATTACATTTTTTCGGGAGCTTCAATTTTAATTAGCTCTAATACATTTTTTATCACAATTCTGGTGCAATCAACCAAAATAATTCTTGCCATCATAAGCTCATAATCCTCGCCCTTGACCCTGCATGCATTATAAAAGCTATGAAAATTTGCCGCAACATCCATTATATAACGTGTCAGACGGCTTGGTTCGAGACTTTTAGCCGAGAGGGCGACCTCCTCGGGATATTCTGATAGCTTTCGTATAAGCTCTATCTCTTCCTTTTCCTTTAATAACACAAGATTCACAGAACCAATAGGTTTTGCTTCTACACCTTCTTCTTTAATCTTTCTTAATAGGCTACATATGCGAGCATGGGCATATTGTACGTAAAAAACAGGATTGTCATTGGACTGTTTAACAGCTAAATCCAAGTCAAAATCAAGATGGCTTCCTGAGGTTTTTAGATTAAAGAAGAATCGAGCAGCATCCTTTCCCACTTCTTCAAGTAAATCCTCCAGCGAAATTGCCTTACCGGTTCTTTTAGACATACGGGCAAGCTCACCATTACGGTAAAGCCTCACCAGTTGAAAAAGTACAACCTCCAGCCTGCTGCTCTTAATGCCGAAGGGCTCCATTGACGCCTTCATCCTGGCAACATGCCCATGGTGGTCTGCGCCCCATAGATCTATCGACCAATCAAAGCCCCGGGTAACAAATTTATTATAATGATAGGCTATATCGGCGGCCATATATGTGGGAATTCCGTTATTTCTTACTAATACCTCATCTTTCTCAAGACCAAGCTTTTCTCCGTTTAGCCAAATAGCATTGTCTTTTGAAACCGTATACCCACTTTCTATGAGAAATTCGATTACTTTCTTAACAGCACCGCTCTCATGCAGTGATTTTTCCGAAAACCAGACATCATAGGTAACACCATAGGTCTCGAGAATTTTACGTATTTTCTTAATATTCAGAGGTAGAGCGTAATCCACCAATATCTTGCGTCTTTCCTCCGGCGTCTTTTCCAAAAGAATATCTCCATTTTCCTCAAAATAGACTCTGGCATGGTCTTTAATATCCTCACCCTGATATCCGTCTTCAGGAAAATCTACCTTATCTTCTCCGAGAATAATTTGGAGATATCTGGCTTCCAAAGAAATACCGAATTTTTCAATCTGGTTACCGGCATCATTTATATAAAATTCTTTTGTAACATCATATCCTGCTTTTTTTAATACACTTGCCAAACAATCCCCCAGAGCTCCGCCACGTGCATTGCCCATATGGAGCGGTCCGGTGGGATTTGCACTGACAAACTCCACATTTACCTTGATTCCCTTTCCAAGGTCCACCTCTCCGTATTCGTCCTTTTTCTCCTGAATAATTTGTAAGGAATCATATAGCCAGTCCTTCTTCAGATAAAAATTCAAGAATCCCGGTCCGGCAACTTCGACTCTTTCGATATACGTTCCGGAAAAGTCAAATTCGGCTATTAAAAGCTCCGCTGTTTTTCTTGGGGGCATCTTTGCCTGTTTAGAAACCTGCATTACTATATTTGTTGAGAAGTCACCAAATCCTCGCTCACGAGGAACCTCAATTAATATATTCTCAACCTCGATTCTAGGCAGACTCCCTTTTTTCTCGCATTCTATAAAGGCATCTTTTACAACATTACAAAGCTGATCTCGTATTTTTTCAAAGATATTGTTCATTTTTCTAACTCCATTCCCTTGTCTTTTGCAGTTAATTATTTCGCTCGCTTACATTCACATAAAGGCTATTTCGTCCTCCATAGGCACGATTATATTCGAGTACATAATCAACTTTGATGTCCCCGCCTTTATCATTAAAATTCACGTCAACATTTTTTGCTGTAATTCCCAGCATGACACTGCCATATTTAGTGTCATAGTCCGAAAGATGGGTTTTACCCACCTCAAATAACATCATGGAATCAACATTTCCATGTCGCGTTAACGTCACAGAATCCTTATTAACCCTAAAAATTGTAGTGGTGCCGTCAAGACCAGTTATTTCGCTTTCTTCATAACTTACAATAAAATCATTATCTTCCTTCGAGAGTACTCCTTCTGTAATAAAACTCATTTTATCGTTTTCTCCGGAAGCATCATCAATAACACTATTTACCGTAATTAAAACTCGTTTTTCCACATTTACTTCCTTTCATATGAGCGTGTCCTTTGTTGGTAGCTTTCAAATGCTAATTCAATAAGCCTTGTTATCAGCTCAGAATAAGGTATACCACTGGCCTCCCAGAGCTTGGTATACATGCTTATGTCAGTAAATCCCGGCATTGTATTGATTTCGTTTAATACAACTCTGCCCGATTCTTCAACAAAAAAATCTACCCGAGAAAGTCCGGAGCCTCCTAATGCTTTAAAAGCCCTTACTGCATATTCTCTTACCTGTTCAAATATCTTTTTGTCAATATCTGCGGGAATTACTGTACCCGATTTACCGTCTATATACTTTGCATTATAATCGTAAAAATCATTACTGGGAAGGATTTCTCCAACAGTGGATGCTATAGGGTTATCATTACCTAAAACTGCGCATTCAACTTCCTTGCCATTAATAAACTCTTCAATTAGTATTTTCGAATCATATTTGGCAGCATATTGAAGGGCTGTCATCAGGTCTTCAGGTCTTTTTACCTTGCTTACCCCTACTGATGAGCCGGCATTAGCAGGCTTAACAAAGCATGGCAAGCCGAGCTTTGTTGTAACTCTGCTCAAAATTTCATCCATTTGATCTTCAATTTCTGATCTCATTACTTTTATATAATCAGCCTGAGGTATTCCGGCATTGTCAAAAACTAATTTAGAAAACTCCTTATCCATGCCGGCAGCAGATGATAATATATTACATCCTACATAGGGAACATTGGCCAGTTGAAGTAGCCCTTGCACCGATCCATCCTCACCGTTCGGACCGTGAAGAACCGGAAAAACGACATATACATCTGCATCACCATTATTTTTATCTTGAAAGCTGACAAATTCTTTACATGTCAGAGCCTTAACAGTTTTTGTATTCGATATACCTGCGTCAATTTTGCTTTGGCGCGCGCTTCGAGCAGCTTCCTCCCAATGACCTGTTCCGATTAAGCTAATATCTCCCTCATACTTAAGCCATTCTCCATTCTTAGTTATCCCTATGGTCTGAATTTCAAAACGGCTCCTATCTATGTTCTCTAACACGCACTGGGCAGATATTCTTGAAACCTCGTGTTCTGAGGATTGACCTCCAAAGAGAACGCTAACTTTTATTTTATTCAACCAAACAACCTCCCTAAACGGTTACAAGGGGAGCATTTATGCTCCCCTAATAAGGTTTTATTTAACAGCTTACTTCTTTCAATAAATTATACTTTACACACTTATATTATTCAAGCGGATCTTCTTCTTCATCTGAAATATTAAGTATCACCTCATCATCAATTTTATTTACCGGTGTAAGACCGCTGTCTTCAGGAAGCGCCAGCCCTACTTCTTTATTGACGATAGCTTCGTTTCTCGGAAAGTCACTGCTTAAGGTTACATTGTCCTTAAAATTCTTTGTTGTCTTACCGTTAATTGTGATTTTAACCCTCTCGATTTCTTTCATTTCGGTAAGTGAGTTAACAATTGAATATACTGTAAGCTCTGCGAGGACTTTTCCTCCCGGATGATTATCTATGAATTCTTTTGTAAAATCTACCGTGGCAACTCTTTCGGCAATAGTGACCGGAGCTCGTAAAGTAGCTCCTTCTGCAATAAGAGGAGAAAGGCCTTCCGCTTTAGGGCCCTTTATTAGCTCCTTAACCATAACCGAAGCAAGAGTTTCGGCACCTTTTTTTGCCTCCTTGATGTCAACATAACGAATTTCTTTTATCAGTTTGGTTTGCTGTTCATCACCAAAATATAGGACCACCGGCACCTTCTCGTTGAGTACAGCCGCTTCTTCTTCATCAATAGTCAGGCTACTTGTTGGTGTTAGATCATCTTCCATATCATCTCCATTAGTTTTAGCGGAGCCACAGGAACACATCATAAGCGCCAAAATCATTATCACAGCTATAACTCTAAATTTTTTCATAATGCACACCTCATGTCTGAATCCATTTTTATATTTATGAACAGAAGTACCCTTTTATTCTCTCAATCTTCTATTATTGTTTTTTTACGTTTCACTTTACAAAGATAACGTATTGATGTAACATTATACATAATTTAACATCAGTAGCAATCTTTTAATACTTATGAAACGGAGACAATATCATGACTAATAGGTTGAATAAAGACAAAATAAAGGATCTTATGAATAGCCATTGCATGGGCAACTATAATAAATTCAGCAGGGAATTGGGCGTAGACCCGGCCCATCTCTATAGATTCTTAAATACCGGAGTTGGCGGAGGGAAAAAAATCATATTCAGCTTGATGGATTATTGTGAAAAGAATAAACTGGATTACAAAAAATACATAGATTTATAACAGTTCTTAGGCATTTTGACCATAACATGTTGCACTAAATAGAAAAAAATAATCAATAGATTTTTTGTTGTTTTTACGCTTATAAAAGCAATTTGGATTATTTATAATATAGATAAGCAATATAGATTACAAACATTCACAGTAAAAAACGAAGTTTATATGCAGTAATTAAAAAAGTAGTAAAAGTAGTAAATAACGTAGCTAGATATGCCCCTAATTATCCCCTTTTTTTCGCTCCTTTTGGAGCGGCACATTTTTTAAATTTTATATAGATTCCTCCTTTATTATTGAAAAGACGGGTTTACCCGTCTTTTCTCGTTTTTCTTATATAATCGATTATCTGTCTTGATGCAAGAGCTCCTTGCCCAACTGCAACCGAGACCTGCTTGAATACCCCCGTACAATCACCTGCGGCAAATAATCCGGGAATGTTGGTCTCCATCTTTTCATCCACAACAATGCTTTTCCCCTCTGTGGCAATTCCCATTTTAAGTGCAAAGCTGGAGGAAGAAGCACTTCCGTAAGCTATAAACAGGCCCTGAATGCTTTCTTTACTGTCATCCTGAAAGACTATCTCTTCTATTCTGTCCTGCCCTTGAAGCTCCTTGATTTTTGACGTATTTATTTTGAATTTATCAAGATTCTCTTTCAGGTTTTCTGAAACGCTTAAAGGCATATTATTTGTATACAGGGTTATATCCTGAGTAAACGCAGACAAATCAATTGCCTCATGGATGGCATAATCAGTGTAGCCCAGAACCCCGACCTTTTTATTACGATAGAAAAAGCCATCACAAGTAGTACAATAGCTGATTCCATTTCCCTCAAACTTATCAAGATTTTTAACCGGAACCCTTACAACGGGAGCTCCTGTAGCAATAAGCACAGCGGTTGCCTCATATTCTCCGTTCACCCCGGTTACTTTAAATATATCTGTTTTTTCTATACTGACAACTTCGTCCTCGGCTATTTGCGTTCCCAATCTAAGCGCCTGTTTTATTCCTGTTTCCAACAGCTCTTTCCCTCCGATTGGATTCTCAAAACCATAATAGTTTTCTATTTTATCAGCCTTTAACAGCATGCTGTCAGATTTACCAATAACCAAAGTCTTCATATTAGCTCTGGTGGTATAAATAGCGCAAGATACCCCTGCAGGTCCTTTTCCGATAATTATTACATCGTATATCACAACTCTACCTCCCTATTTATGCTTACCTAATTGTTAAACTTACCCATAGCTATCTCAACTGATGCGCAAATCATTGTTACAGCCGCATTAGCTGCATTTTCAATGGCAGAATTGACCTGTTTTCTCTCATCCTCTGAAAAACGGCTCAGTACATAGTCAGCCAAATCCATCCTCACAGGAGCTTTGCCTATTCCTATGCGTATTCGTGGAAAATCCTCTGTTTTTATGTGGTTTAGTATGGAGCGCATACCGTTGTGTGTACCAGAGCTACCCTTAGCCCTGATTCTTAATCGTCCCACGTCTAAATCTACATCATCATATATAATAACAAGATTTTCATAGGGTACCTTATAATAGTCCATAATCTGGCGAATAGCCTCTCCGCTGTTATTCATATAGGTTTGTGGCTTTACAAGGAGTGTTTTCTGCCCTTGAATTACTCCCTCTGCGATTAAGGACTTGTGCTTAGATTTAAAATTATTGATTCTATATTGCGTAGCAAGATAATCAATAGTATCGAACCCGACATTGTGTCGGGTTCTCTCATATTTGGGTCCCATATTTCCCAATCCGGCAAAAACAAACATAATAACCTCTTAGTTTATCTATAATAACACCGAAAGCTATTGCTGAGTAAAAAGTGTTGAGATTGATATATCTCCGTATATTCTTTCAATGGCCTCAGCAAAGACATCTCCTACCGAAAGGGTTGTTATTTTGCTGATTCGTTTTTCAGTCTGCAGAGGAATGGTGTTTAACATTACCAATTCTTTGATAGCTGAAGTACGAATTCTGTCGATAGCGGGTCCTGAAAGAACCCCATGGGTACAGCAAGCGTAAACCTCAACCGCTCCCATGTCTCCCATAGCATTGGCAGCATTTACAACAGTACCTGCAGTATCAATTAAGTCATCTACCAATATAGCACGCTTGCCTCTAACGTCACCAATTATATTCATAATTTCACAAACATTTGCCTTAGGCCTTCTCTTATCTATTATAGCCAAAGGAACATCAAGCTTTTCTGCAAACTTTCTTGATCTTCCGACACTTCCTACGTCAGGTGAAACAACGACCACATCATCTGTATTCCCTGCAAATTTCTTGTAAAAGTGTTGTGCTAATATCGGTGTCCCTAAAAGATGATCCACCGGGATATCAAAAAATCCCTGAAGCTGCGGAGCATGAAGGTCCATTGTGAGAACCCTGTCGGCTCCTGATACTGTAATAAGGTTTGCTACAAGTTTAGCTGAAATTGGATCTCTGGCTTTTGCCTTACGATCCTGGCGCGCATACCCGAAGTATGGAATAACCGCAGTAATACGCCCTGCCGAAGCTCGCTTAAGTGCATCAACTAAAATAAGTAATTCGATAATACTATCATTAACCGGCGTGCAGGTAGATTGTATAATGAATACATCCGACCCTCTCACAACCTCATTAATACTGATAGCTATCTCCCCGTCGGAAAACTTTGAAACTACCGATTCTCCGAGGGGTAACCCCACTTTTGATGCAATTTCTTCTGCCAGCTCCCTGTTTGAATTTCCTGCAAAAATCTTAATGTCCTTACCATGAAGATTCATAAAAACTTACAACCTCCAACTAAGATAATAATTATTTTTTATCTAATCCTTTTCTTTTTACCCAATCCAAAATTATTGTCTGACGGTTTCTTGCAATAGCCAATGAATATTCGGGCACTTCCTCGGTTATTGTTGATCCGGCCGCAATATATGCGTAATCATTTACAACCACAGGCGATACAAGATTAACATTACACCCAACAAACGCATGGTCACCAACTGATGTTCTGTTCTTCTTCTTACCGTCATAATTGACAACCACAGCACCGCATCCTACATTGACATTCTTACCAACATCGGCATCCCCAATATATGATAGATGCGGTACTTTAGAATTGTTTCCGATATTGGAATTTTTAATTTCCACAAAATCACCGATTTTAACATTTTCACCGATGCTTGAACCTGGTCTTATATATGCAAAAGGACCGACTTTTGTGTCGTTTTCAATCTGAGATTGAACCATAACCGAATTCATAAAATAAACTCCGTCTTTAACAACACTATCTTCAATCCTGGAATGTGGCCCTATTTGGCATCTCTCACCGATAATGGTATTTCCCTCAAGCTGTGTTCCCGGATGAATTACAGTATCTTTCCCTATTTTTACCTTATTATGTATCATACTGGTTTCAGGTAAATGAAAAGTGACACCATTATCCATATGTTTTTTTATAATGCGGTTCGAGATTATACGCTCAGCCTCAGATAACTCACTTCTGTCTTTTACCCTAATTAGCTCCTCAGAATCAGAAATACTGTATCCGTTGATCTTTTGCCCACTTGAATAGATTTTTTTAATCATGTTTTTTATAAAAAGACTGTTTGTGACTCCCAGATTCTTAAGTGATGATATTTCGGTCAAGATTAACTCAGTATTAATAAAGCAAATATCCGAGAGACTACCTTCTTTGTCTGTAATAACAGTAGCTTGATTGTCTTTTGCCAAATGATAGTCATAGGCAGCCTTAAGAGTGCTCCCTCTTATAACGGAGTATCCAACGGGCAAAATAAGCACCGTTGCATCCCTTTTCTTTTCCAAAACACTCTGTATTTCGTGTGCAATGATATTATCGTCAGCTTGTTCATCTTGATGTATTAATATGGTATCTTTCGGCATAAGCTCTCTAATAAGATTCGTATTCTGATTTGAAATTATCACAAGTTTCTCCGTACCGGCTTCAATCCCTGCATCAATTGAATATGATAACATGGCTTGTCCGCATATCTCATGGGCATATTTAGGCAACAACGAATTCATATTAGTCACTTCATCCGAAGCAATAATAAATACTACCAGCTCTTGCATGAGTTACACCTTCTAAAAATTTATCGTTTAATTTCTCATCCTTAATTATTCTCTCATTTTTATTATATTAATGCAATTGACATTTTACATATTTTAATGCAACAAAATAGGCACTTCTTGATAATGAAGTGCCTAAGTGCTTGGCTTTTTGGAAATTATTCCTTAAGGCTAGTCCCTGCAGCTTCTTCTTCTGCCAGCATAGACTGATATTTTTCAAGTATTGCATTTTGCACCTTGTTTCTTGCTTCTGCATTTATAGGATGCGCAATGTCCCTGAACTCACCAGTGGGGGTTTTACGACTAGGCATAGCAATAAATAGCCCGCCTTGACTTTCAATTATTTTGATGTCATGAACAACAAATTCATTGTCAAAAGTAATCGATACCACTGCCCTCATTTTTCCCTCAGCATCAACCTTACGAATTCTTATGTCTGTAATCTCCATTTTTAGCAGCCCACCTTCCGATATTGCAATGTAGTTTTATGTTTGATATATAAATTCGCCAAATATTCCAAAATTCCTCCTTTTTTAAAAAACATTTTTAATATTTTCCAACAATTCAAAATGAATAAATTCCGGAAACATGCATAAACAAGTATGTTAAGCGGATAATTTACATAAAATTATTCTAGGTTTTGAAATTTGCTATTATAGTTAAATTATCCCTAATTCTAACTTTCTTTTATTGCCTTGAATAAATGCTTGTATTTGATATATAATTCTAACTGAAATCTTGACAGTGGAGAGTATGATGGATCAACAAAATTTTTTATGGTATAAAAAGAATATGACAGTTCATATGGTAGGAATCGGAGGCATAAGCATGAGCGGTCTTGCAGAGATTCTTATGCATAAGGATGTCAAAATTACAGGTTCCGATTTGGTTGAAACAGAAATAACAGAAAAATTAAAGAGTATGGGAGCAACCATATACAATTCTCATAATGCTTCAAATATTTCTAATCAAGATCTTGTTGTTTACACAGCTGCCGTTTCAATGGATAATCCTGAGATTGTCGAGGCAAAAAATCGAAACATCCCAACTATTGAAAGATCCGAGCTATTAGGTGCAATAATGGATCAGTTCCAAAACTGTATCGCTGTTTCGGGTACCCACGGCAAAACAACTACTACCTCCATGATTTCATCAATAGTATTAGAAGCAGGTTTGGATCCGACAATTCATGTCGGAGGATTGCTTGATTTAATAGGTGGCAATACCCGTATTGGCAATAGTGATTATTTTATTGCTGAGGCCTGCGAGTATAAAAACAGTTTTTTGCAGTTTAGACCTTCTCTGGCAGTTGTTCTGAATATTGATGCTGACCATCTGGATTTCTTTAAGGATATCGACAATATAAGAAGATCTTTCGAAAGTTTTCTCGGTAATGTCAGAACTCCGGGATTAATTGTGCTTAACATTGATGATCCTCAAACCAAGACTCTTTCAAAAGTGTTGACACGGCCTGTAATAACTTATGGTATAAATTCTTCAGATGCTGATTGGAGTTGTGAAAATATTACTTTCAAGCAAGGTTATGCGAACGTGTCAATATTGCACAAAAAATCCCTTTGGGCAAATATCAACCTAGCTGTGCCCGGACTTCATAATGTATCTAACTTACTGGCTGCCGTTGCAACATGTTACAGCTTAGGTATAAGCAAAAGTGCAATAATAACGGGATTAGAAAAATATAAAGGCACCCATCGACGCCTAGAGGATAAAGGAATAGTATATGGTATCAGGGTTATGGATGATTACGCTCATCACCCCACTGAAATACAGGCAAGCTTAAGCGCTGCCCGAGCATTGGCTACTAACCGACTGTTCTGTGTATTTCAGCCTCATACCTATACCAGAACCTTTGAGCTTATTGATGACTTTTCCAGATCTTTTGCCCATGCTGATACTGTAATAGTAACTGATATCTATGCTGCTCGGGAAAAAGATACGGGTCTTATCAACTCCCGTGTTTTAAACGACCGGATAAACATGAATACGGGTAACTCGGTTTATTTATCCAAGTTTGATGAAATAGTCAAATTTCTTCATGACAATGCGACTGCCGGTGACCTAGTAATCACCATGGGGGCGGGTAATGTATATCAAATTGGCGATATGTTTCTTTCCGGCTCCGGAAATTAGCGTTTACCATAGCTTTGTTACCAAAACCGTCATGTCATCATGTTTTCCTTGACTACGGTTTTTTGCCTCATCTAAAATTCCTTCTGCTATAACCTGAGCATTGATTGTTTCCAGACTATCAATATATTTTTGCAATCCCGTGGACTCTCCCAAAACAGAGAATGCTTCAAGGATCCCGTCAGATATCATTATCACAAAATTCCCTCCTGCTAGTGTGAAAGGCATGTAATGCGTTGCCCTGACAGATTCTGAATTAGTTTTTACAATAGTTATTTCTTCTGTCCCATATTGGCTTTTTACAAAAGAAGAAGTGGCTCCGTATTTATAAAAAGAGGTTGCTCCGGAAGAAAGATCGATAGAGCACAAATCTACCGTAGCCAGCCGTTCATTTTCCCCTCGAATGTTTATATACAGGTTTAACAGCCTTATTGCCAAGCCGACCTCAACTCCATCCTCCAACAAATTCTCCAGTATATGAATTGTCGTTCGACTTAACCGATCAGCCTGTTTTCCACTTCCCACACCATCACTGATTGCACTGATATGAAAGCCCCGGCATGTAATGAAAAATGTAAAATTATCGCCGGATACTATTGAGTCTTCCTTAGCTATGCGTGCCACTCCAGTGACTGTCTTATATCTTGGCTTTTTAACATACCTTAAGACAGTTTTCCCAAGAAAACTCCTTCTGCAATCTCCTGTTCGTACAAGATTATTTTGAATATTTTCATGTATTATATCATCAATAACTTTTGCTTCAATATTATTTTTTTCTTCCAGCAAAACCTCTAAATATGGCTTGGATTGATGTTTGTTATGGTAACGAAATCCTGAAACAGGTATGCCTCTGCTTCCGGCAGCTTCAAGTAGTCTGCCTTCAATTTGATAATCTCGTTTTTCATTATCAACGAGATTACGGGCAAGAGTTATCATACTTCCGGATATTATATTTGCCTGTTTACAAAGCAAAATGCGTGTTTCTTTTAGTTTTTGCCGCCAGACCTTATCGGCTTTAAAAACTGAATAAGCTGTTTCTAGGGATTCAATAAATTTGTCAGATTTTGTACAGGTTGTTCTAAACCATGCCGGAATTTCAGGATGTCCGTTTTCATCTAATTTCAAATTTAACAGTGTTTCTTCTATTAATTTATAGGTTTTATAGAAATATGTATTCCAGCATCTGTCGCACATACTGCAACGATTACAGACTCTTTCTGCTACTGCCTCGATTATCCATTGCATAACAGAGCTTTTATCATCTTCGTCATCCAAAACTGTTTCCTCGATACTTCTTGATATGCGGGACAGTCCTTTACCCAATACAAAGAGCCTATCAGCAGCTTCATGTGCCTGTTCAGAATCACAAATGGAAATATTTTCAGTCTTTATATGAATTCCGGCCAATTTATCACTGACAAAATCAATTATCGCTTTTGGAATAAGTAAAAACAGAATCCCCGAAGCCAGAGCTTCATAGTATTTTACTATAAGACCACCATCCAAAATCGAGATCCCGGAAAAGAATATTATTACCAATGTCCACAATGAAACTGATACGGTACGCGTTTTTACGGGAAGCCCTGCCGCAGCGCCGGCTAACGCAAGCATACCGGGAACACAAAGGCCTCCCGGGATATCATATACAGCAATTATCGTTCCCAAAATCGCACCGATTAGCGCTCCTGCGCTACTACCCTTGCGCCTCGCAATAATTATAACGGCTAAACCGGCTAGAACAGCACCCAGCTCACAATTCCATATCATAACGTCTTCCATGCTAATAATGAATACACCTAATAAGACTGTCATAGAAAACAGGCTTTTACCGTCAAATACCCCATTCTTATTTAACTTCTCGGTTCCGGGAGCCAAAATCAATGAGGACACAAAAACCATGACTGCACTCAGGAGCGACACTACCAAATCATAGAGATGAAACCCTTGAACCGCACCTCTCACAAGGCCGGTTAATCCGATTATAAATGACATTAACACTACCCGGGCAAAAGTTGACTCGTTTTTAGTATTATTGTTCAGTACTACATTTGTTAGAATTTCAAAAAGTATTAATGCTAGGATCTGCCTTATAGTTTCAAAAAAATTAGTAAAGATTGCATTTCCAAGCGTAATTGATGCTATGGCAATTACCTTCGAAATACCGCTGAATCCGGCCACTAAATAAAAGGCCGAAGCAAAAGGCCTTATAACACCGAAAAGATTTGCTCTTGAAAAAACAAAACAAATTACAAAACCAATAATATGATGACTTTTAATCTTTGAAAGGTGACTGATGATATATTTCAATAGACTTTTTTCAGTCTTAAGTAATGTTATATCCTCCATCAACGGTTCCTCCATAAATTTGTCTTAAGTAAAAAGTGGCTTACTTAAATTATATGAAAGAACCCTTAAAAATAGTCTTTACTTTAAAAACAAGGGAAATATTCGTTGTGTTGTTTTAACGCATAAGCTCATTAAGGTCGATTTTATCCAAATCATCCTCGGTAATTAGTGATAATTCTTCGTCACTGACTGATTCCAGTGCCGCCAGTCTATCCGCCTGAATAGTCAGAAGTTTCTCAAAGAGGTTCCTGACTGTACGGGCATTGGCAAAGCTGTCGGATCGTGTGTCATGAAGAAATTCAAGCATTTGTTTAACCTTTTCTTCTGCTTTTTCGGTCGGGTTATATCCGTTCTTTTTGCACATTCCTTTAAATATACCCATTAGCTCTTCAGGGAGGTAATCATCAAAATTTATATACTTATTAAATCGGGATTGAAGTCCCGGATTAGAATCCAAAAACTCCTCCATTTTTTCAGGGTAACCTGCAACGATTACTATAAGATCGTCTCTGTTATCCTCCATGGCTTTTAAAAGCGTATCCACCGCTTCATAACCAAAGTCATTTTCACCACGGCGGGAAACAAGTGAATAGGCTTCATCTATGAAAAGAACGCCTCCCATTGCTTCATTTACAACTTCCATAACTTGGGGGGCCGTCTGTCCGACATATTTGGCTACGAGCTTTGATCTGTCCACTTCTATCAAATGGCCTTTAGATAGTACACCGATTTCTCTATAAATGCCGGCGAGCAATCTTGCTACAGTAGTTTTGCCCGTCCCCGGATTTCCCGTAAAAACAAGATGCAGGGACATATCTACTTCCGGCAATCCCCTCTCCTTGCGCATTTTCATAATTTTTACAACATTAGTAAGAGTTTTGACATCCTCTTTAACCTTTTTAAGTCCTACAAGGCTGTTAAGTTCCTCCATGAGCTCATCAAGGCTCTTTTGGGGAGCAGAATCCTCAACCTCTTCGTCATCAAAAGGTTTATTTCCCTGGTCAAACTGCGCATTTTGTCCGTTCCCGTTCCCACCGTAAGAAGGAGTTAAGTCATCAATTATAGGAAGCTTGCTTGTAAAAAGGTCGTCGTAAACTCCTCCCATCGGATTTCTCTTTAAAACGTTATCCATTTGGTCAAGAAGGTTATTAAGATCTTCATTATATTTCCTGCCATCATTTAATTGATTATTATCGTCCATATGCTTCTCCCATATCTATTCATTATATTCTATACCTTCTTTAGCCTTGCATAGCTTTCCATAAGGCGTTTCATTCCGTATTCATCAAAGTTAATGTCCAGCCTGAAGTCCTCGCTTTCCCTCACCCTAGACTTTACAATTCCTTCTCCAAACTTTTTATGCAAAACACGATCTCCAACATTAACGGCTGAAGCATTATCCTCAGACATCCGATTAAACTCTTTTATTCTCGCTTTAAGGTCAGATAAATCCACTACCTTACCGTTACGCATGAAGGCAGAATCCTTCTTGGAGCCTCCTGATTTATCTTGTGCTGATTTGTTTTCAATTTGAGAAATAAGCTCATCGGGTATCTCTCTTAAAAATCGTGATTCACGGTTATAAGTGGTGCTTCCGAAAAGCATACGACATTTTGCATTTGTAAGATAGATTTCCTCCCTGGCCCGTGTTATTCCCACATAGCATAGTCGGCGCTCTTCTTCGAGCTCATCCTCTTCCGCTGATGATCTGTAACCCGGAAATACGCCTTCTTCCATTCCCGCTATAAAAACAACGGGAAACTCAAGACCTTTTGCACTGTGAAGGGTCATCATTACAACTCGATCCCCAACCTCTTCAGTATCATCAATATCGGCTACCAAAGATATGTGAGCAAGAAAATCCTCTAAAGTCGGCTTCTCTTCTGTGGTAATTTCAAATTCCCTAGCCACAGATATAAATTCCTTGATATTCTCTATTCGAGTTCTGCTCTCTATTGTCATTTCAGCGTCAAGCTCTTTTACAATACCGCTTTTATCAATCAAGAGCTCAATAAATTCTACCAGCTCTGTCTTCCCAGCAAATACCTTCATGCTTTCAATTAGATTAAAGAATTCCTGCAGATTCTTACTAGCTCGGGATAGGTCCGGATAGTTATTAACCATGGATATTATCTTATACATACTGACATCTTCGCCTATTGCATATTGTTCTACCCGGTCCAAAGTAGTTTTCCCAATACCCCTTTTCGGTACATTTATAATTCTTTTAAGGCTAACATCATCATTTCCATTCTGAACAATTCTGAGCAGTGCTATAACATCCTTGATTTCCTTGCGGGCATAGAACTTAAGCCCTCCATATATTTTATACGGGACACCATGCTTCATCAGCATTTCCTCAAATACACGGGATTGAGCATTAAGTCTGTAGAGAATGGCCATATCATTATATGATCTGCCTGACTTTTTTAGTGCTTTCATGGTACCGGCAATATAATATGCCTCATCACGCTCGTCTATAGCCTCATACCTGTTTAAGAACTTACCCTCGGTATTATTGGTCCAAAGCTTCTTTTCTTTTCTGCCACCGTTATTTCTAATTACATTATTAGCAGCTTCAAGTATATTTTTTGTTGAACGATAGTTCTGCTCAAGCTTGATAATCCGGCAATTGGGGTAATCCTTCTCGAAATCGAGAATATTGCGAAGGTTGGCTCCCCTCCATCCATATATCATTTGGTCATCATCTCCCACAGCACATATGTTACCATGTTTTGTGGCAAGCATGCTTACCAGCATGTATTGAGCAGTATTAGTATCTTGGTATTCATCTACAAGAATATACCGGAATTTATCAGCATAATAGTCTAAAACCTCAGGAAAGTTTGATAAAATGCGAATAGTGAGCAGAATAATATCGTCAAAATCCAAAGCGTTATTAGCCTTGAGCTTTTTTTGATATAACTCATATATAGACGCAATTTTACTCATTCGATAATCTGAAGCGTACATGATTGAAAATTTTTCCGGGTCAATCAGCTCATCCTTTGCACGGCTTATTTCATTTAAAACCGTCCGGGGAGGAAAGTTCTTATCATTTATGTTTAACTGATCCAGACAGGTTTTAACCAAGCTTTTCTGATCGTCGGAATCATATATAACAAAGCTCCTGTCATAGCCCAGCTTTTCAATTTCCCGTCTTAATATTCTTACACAAGAAGCGTGAAATGTACCTACCCATATATTATTGGCCTCGGTACCGATTAGACTTTCCATTCTTTCTTTCATTTCTTTGGCTGCCTTATTGGTAAAGGTAATGGCCAAAATGTTCCAAGGGCGAATTAACTTTTCTTCAACTAAATAAGCAATTCTGTGAGTTAAAACCCTTGTTTTACCTGAACCTGCCCCAGCAAGAACCAGCAGGGCTCCTTCTGTATGCATAACGGCCTGTTTTTGTTCTGGATTCAGGCCTTCTAAAATCTTCATAATTCCCCTCCAAATTGGGTCATGTTATTTTCTTACGTTTATTTGTTTAATTATTCAATAATGGCTTTGCCCGCCGTCTTATAACGGCAGGAGAATATTTTGTTTAATTATATTATATAATAGAGCTTGACTCAAATCAAACAAATGTTCGATGATGATATAACAAAATGATAATGGTATAATTAATACGCACTTGTTTTTAGAAAGGGTATTTAGATGAAAAAAAATAGCTACGATACGATAATTATCGGATGTGGAACTGCGGGTATCTTTGCAGGATATGAGCTTCAAAAGCTCGTCCCGGGCATGAATATTCTTATGCTGGAGCAGGGAAGAGGTATATATAGCAGATTATGTCCGATTGTTGAAAAGAAAGTTCCCACCTGCATAAATTGTAACTCCTGCGGTATTATGAACGGATTTGGCGGTGCAGGCGCTTTTTCCGATGGCAAATATAATTTTACCACCCAGTTTGGCGGTTGGTTGAATGAATACCTTGATACAAGCAAAATCATGGAATTGATAGAATATGTTGATACTATAAATGTGGGCTT
>CAYUZC010000005.1:0-1156 GCA_964449525.1 uncultured Ruminiclostridium sp. | reverse complement strand
GGTAACATTGACTAATGGTGAAACTGCCGTGTGTCGGCATCTCATAGTTGCACCCGGACGTTCGGGTGCTGAGTGGTTTGCTGCTCAATGTCGGAAGCTTAACCTGCAATTGATAAACAACCAGGTAGATATCGGGGTCAGAGTGGAACTTCCTGCCAGAGTATTTGAGAGTATTACCGACATTGTATATGAGTCTAAGTTTTTATATAGGACAAAGCAGTATGGGGATATGGTCAGAACCTTTTGTATGAATCCCTATGGGCATGTGGTAAGCGAAAATGTTGACGGAATCATAACGGTTAATGGTCACAGTTATACCGATCCTGCCTTTAGAAGTGAAAACACCAATTTTGCAATCCTTGTGAGTAATCGTTTTACCAAGCCCTTTAACGAGCCTTATCAATACGGCAAGCGTATTGCCTCACTTTCAAATATGCTGGGTGGAGGAATTTTAGTTCAACGATTCGGCGATTTAATAAAAGGCAAGCGCACAAATGAGCACCGCTTGGCCCAAAGCTTTACTGTTCCTACTATGAAGGCAACTCCGGGGGATTTAAGCCTTGTTCTTACAAAGAGGCATTTGGACAATATAATTGAGATGATAAACGCTCTTGACAAAATTGCTCCCGGTTCAGCTAATTACGATACGCTTTTATATGGAGTTGAGGTTAAATTCTACAGTTCACGGTTACTTTTGAATAATGAATTTGAAACCGAGCTTCCCGGATTCTATGCAATCGGTGACGGTGCCGGTATCACCCGTGGTCTGTCACAGGCAGCTGCCAGTGGTGTCCATGTCGCAAGAGTGATCGCCCAGAAATAAATTTAGATGAAGATATATGGTGTCAGTACATTACTCAAGGCACCTTTTTTCGGTCTAACTGTATAAGGTGAACTAACAAAACAAGACAAGAAAGTTATTCTTGTCTTGTCTTGTTTTGATATTAAGACTAATAATTCTATTGCTCCATGTGGCGACCCAGGAAACCTGCCGCTGATTGTACCAGCTTAGTTTCAACGTCTCCCATTTTGACCTTGGGATCGGTTGAAAGCATCAGAACCGCGCCTATTGCATCACCTTCCGAAATAATCGGTGAAATGACTTGAGATGTGTATTTTGTATTACCCTTTTCATCGGATATAACCGGAATACGTT
>CAYUZC010000004.1:0-21842 GCA_964449525.1 uncultured Ruminiclostridium sp. | reverse complement strand
CTATAAAATCTATATAGAAAATGTAGGAGGAGACAGCTTTGAAGTTAGCATTAGGTAGTGACCACGGTGGATTTGCATTAAAAGAGCAAATCAAAGCCTATCTTAAGGGGAAAGGCTATGAGTTAGAAGACTTTGGAACGTATGGCACCGAATCGGTTGATTATCCCACATTTGCCTTAAAAGCCGCTCAAGCGGTAAGCAAGGGGGAATGTGAAAAGGGCATTTTGATTTGCTCCACAGGAATCGGTATTTCTATAGCGGCCAACAAGGTCAAGGGTGTTAGAGCGGCACTTTGCGGAGACCTACTTTCTGCCCGCCTGACAAGAGAACATAATGATACTAATATTTTGGCCCTTGGGGCTTTTATTGTTGCCGAAAAACTTGCATACGCCATTGTTGACACATGGTTAGGTACTGAATTTTCTAGAGAAGAAAGACACCAAAGACGTATTGATGGAATTACTGGAATCGAAAATAATTATTTAAAATAATTTTGTACTGGGAGGATATGTATGCATAATAATGTTTTTGTATTTGATCACCCGCTTATCCAACACAAAATATCGCTGCTTCGCGATAAGAACACTAGCGCCAAAGAATTTCGTGAGTTAGCCTCAGAAATATCAATGCTGATGGGTTACGAAGTTACACGGGATGTCCCCTTGAAAGAGGTGGAAATCGAAACTCCTATGGGGTTCGCAAAAGCAAAGGTAATATCAGGCAAGAAACTGGCGTTTGTCCCCATTCTAAGAGCAGGATTAGGCATGGTAGATGGGATGCTGAAGCTTGTACCTATGGCCAGAGTTGGGCACATAGGCCTTTATCGTGACCATGAGACGCTGGAACCTGTAGAATACTACTGCAAATTACCTCAGGACATAGGTGATCGTGATGTGGTAATACTTGATCCAATGCTTGCTACTGCAGGGTCAGCATGCGATGCAGTGAAATTTATTAAAGCCAGGGGAGGAAAAAGCATAAAATTTGTTTGCCTTATTGCCTCCAAACAAGGTGTGGAAAGACTTAGAAAAGAGCATCCTGATGTAGGTATCTACTGTGCGGCAGTGGATGAAAAGTTAAACGATATAGGATATATAGTTCCGGGTCTTGGTGATGCAGGAGACAGACTCTTCGGAACAAAATGAGAATAACACAATGAAACCAACAGACAAGAGGGGGTTGTTTTATGCGTCCAACATGGGATGAGTATTTCATGAATATTGTTGATTTGGTTAAAACACGTTCAACATGTCTAAGAAGGCAGGTTGGGGCCCTTATTGTTAAGGACAAAAGAATTCTGGCATCGGGGTACAATGGTGCCCCGGTTGGGTGTAAACACTGTGAAGAAACCGGGTGTATTCGTAACAAGTTAAATATCCCTTCCGGTCAACGCCATGAGATTTGCAGGGCTACTCATGCAGAGCAAAATGCCATAGCCCAGGCAGCATACTCGGGAACCAGCATCAAGGATTCTGTTATGTATGTAACTACACAACCTTGCGTGCTTTGCGCTAAACTTTGTATTAATGCAGGCATTACGAAGATTATCTTCAGAGGAGATTATCCTGACGAGCTTTCCATGGAGCTTTTGCAGGAGGCTGGAGTTCGAGTATTGAAATATGAAGAACCTGAGCATTAAAAGATCCTCTTTTTTGCAGTAACAGAGGTGTAAACATGATAACAATAGAATTCCATCATTTAGTGGCCTTTGCCGTGGCATTGATTGTAGCTTTTTTTGCCACTCCAATTGCACGGAAAATTGCTGTAAATGCGGGAGCGGTAAACATTCCGAATGATAGTCGCCGTGTCCATAAAAAGCCGATGGCTTTAATGGGAGGTCTTGCAATTATTGTAGGCTTTGTTTTAGCGACATTATATAGTTTTGCCACAAAAGATATTAAGTCTCTTACAGGATTTCTGACGAAACCTAAAACTCTTGGAATATTGATTGGAGTATTAATCATTATTGTCCTTGGGATTGTTGACGATATAAAAGCACTCAGAGCCAGAGTAAAATTTCCCATTCAACTTATTGCCGCCATAATAGTTGTTTGTACAGGAACGAGGATTACAGCCATCTCAAAGCCGTTCCAGAATACTGTAGCCTTGCATCCAAGTATGATGTATGTACTTGGTGACATATTAGCATTTGTAATTTCGATAGTATGGATTGTGGGTATGACAAATGCCATAAACCTAATTGATGGCTTGGACGGATTAGCTGCAGGTGTTTCAGGTATCGCAGCATTGACGCTTTATATTGTGGCTGTTATCCGAAAACAGGATGATATGGCAATTATTTCTGTTTCTTTATTCGGTGCAATTGCCGGATTTTTACCTTTCAATTTTAATCCGGCTAAAATATTTATGGGGGATACAGGAGCGACCTTTTTAGGATTTATTCTGGCAATAATCTCAATAGAAGGAACCATGAAATCTGTCACTGCTCTTGCTGTGGCAATACCTATTTTGGTTCTTGGACTTCCTATATTTGATACAATCTTTGCAGTTTTCAGAAGAATCTTGCATGGCAAGCCTATAGGAGAGGCAGATAGAGGACATGTCCATCATAGATTGCTGGATATGGGGTTAAGTCATCGGATGGCAGTTATCAGTCTTTACATTGTAAGCGGGGCACTTGGGATTGTTTCTATAGCTTTGGTCGATAAAGGATTATTACCTTCTATTATTCTTCTGATAATTATTGTTATGTTTGGGATAGGCGGTGCCAGAAATTTAAAAGAAATTACCTTGATACCTGAAGATAAAAGGATGAGGCAAAAAGAGGCAGCTGAAAATTCAGAACTTTTAGATGCTCAACTTGAAGTGGCTTCCGGCAACAAACAGGATGCGGATTACGACGAAAAAGAAGACGTAAACGGTACGGAAGAAAAAGAAAATAAACAGACGGAGAAAAATGACAATGAGTAAAATTAAGGTTATGACTGTATTCGGGACTAGACCTGAAGCAATAAAAATGGCACCTTTGGTCAAAGAATTGGTAAAAAGCGATATTTTGGATTCTCAAGTCTGCGTAACCGCACAACATAGGCAGATGCTTGATCAAGTTCTGGATATTTTTCAAATCAAACCGGACTATGATTTAAATATAATGCAGGATAGGCAAACCCTTATTGATATTACTACCCGTGCAGTTGAAGGCCTGTACAATGTTTTTCAAGAGTCAAAACCTGATATGATATTGGTTCACGGAGATACCACCACAACCTTTGCGGCATCCCTTGCTGCTTTTTATGCCAAAGTGAAGGTAGGGCATGTTGAGGCAGGACTAAGGACATATGACAAATACTCTCCCTACCCTGAAGAAATGAATAGGAAACTTACAGGGGCAATCGCCGATTTACATTTTGCCCCTACTGTAGCAAATAAAGAGAACCTGTTAAAAGAAAATGTTGATGAGAAGAATATTTATGTAACGGGTAATACTGTTATTGATGCTTTATCGTCGACCGTTATGACTGATTATAAATTCAGCGATTCAATTTTAAAGAATTACGACTTTGGTAAAAAGAGGGTTATCCTAGTTACTGCCCATAGAAGGGAGAATATAGGACAACCCCTGGAAAATATATGTACAGCCCTTCGCAGACTTTGCGAAGATGTACCTGATATTTCAATAATATATCCCGTTCATCTAAATCCGGTTGTAAGAGAGACTGCTAACAGAATACTCGGTGGCCATGAGCGCATTCACCTTATTAATCCTCTTAACGTTCAGGACATGCATAATCTCATGAATAGATCTACATTGATTATGACTGATTCGGGCGGGCTACAAGAAGAAGCCCCTTCATTGGGAAAGCCTGTTTTGGTTTTGAGAAATGAAACCGAGAGACCGGAGGCTGTGAAAGCCGGAACAGTTAAGCTTCTGGGCACAGATGCTGAAGTAGTATACAAAGAAGCACGGCTTTTATTAGATGACCATTCAGAATATCAAAGAATGGCAAGGGCAATTAACCCATATGGGGACGGGCAAGCCTCAAGAAGGATTACCGAAGCCCTAATTTACTATTTTAAATTATCAGACAAAAAACCGGATAGTTTTTTTATCCGGTAATTTGAGAGGAACAAAATGGCTGATTTTCTTACTCACATAATTCACGCAGATGCAGTGCTTAAGAGAATAGAGAGTCGCAGAATTTTTGAGGGCGTTTCAAAAAAGCGCTCTCTTTATCATTTGGGTGCTCAGGGCCCTGATCCACTGTTCTTTTATAAATGTTTTCCTTTTTCCGGAAAGGGACCCCTTAAAGATTTGGGGCACAATATGCACATAAAGAAAACAGGAGCTTTTCTATTAAAAGGCTTTGAAAAACTTCAAGATGTTTCATATGATAAAAGTTGGATGAATATCGCGATATATATGTGTGGGTTTATCTGTCATTTTACAATGGACAGAATGTTGCATCCCTATGTTTCCTGGGCTGAAGGCCAGTGGATATGGGGTGTGGACGGAACTCCTAGAACCGTAACTCATCAGCAGCTGGAAATAGCTTTAGATGTAACTATATGGAAGGAGCTAATGAGCAGGCCTGCATACAAAGAGAGAACCAGAAAGTTAGCTGATATTGGTAAAAAATGGCCGAATGGGGTAGCAAGTTTTTTAAAAGAATCATTTTATGAGATTTATGGAATAGATACGGAGCAGAAAGAGATAGACAGGGTATTAAGAGATTTTTACCGTGGACATGACCTTCTTTATGATCCAAAAGGTTGGAAAAAGGCAATAATAAACTGGCTTGACAGTTTTACCGGAGGGGGAATAAAACCTCCTAAGATTCCATATCCTGTTACCTGTGATGAAACCATTGATTGGACAAACAGGAAAAGAAGAACATGGATAAATCCTTTCGTTGAGGGTGAAACCAACCGATCATCATTTGATGATATTTTAATAAACGCGGCTGATACAGCGGCGATACACATAAACACCCTGTTTTCGAGGATTTTTAAAGGGGAATGTATTGATGATCTCTTCCCGGATTTAAGCTACGCCACAGGCATTGACTGTGAATATGATTAAGAAAGCAGATGCACTTAAAAGGAGATACTTTCTATGAATGACTATATAGCAAAAGCAATGGCAATTGATGGCCAAATAGTAATTTATGCTGCAGTTACAACAAATACTGTTGAAGAGGCTCGTATACTGCATGATATGAATCCCACTCCCGCAGTGGCTCTCGGAAGGGTTCTTACAGGAGCTGCCCTTATGAGTCAAACTCTCAAAGCAATTAATCAGAGTATCACCATACAGATTAAGGGCGATGGCCCTATCGGAGGGATTGTAGCAATTACCGATTTTAAGGCGGGGGTAAGAGGCTATGTTCATAATCCTTCTTTTGATGTACCGCTAAACGATGCCGGAAAATTCGACATAAAGAAAGCTGTAGGATCAGGTTATCTGAACGTTATTAAGGATCTTGGCTTAAAAGAGCCCTATATAGGTTATGTTGATCTGGTTTCAGGAGAAATTGCCGAGGATTTGACCTACTACTATGCATTCTCCGAACAGACACCAACCGTTATGAATTTAGGCGTTTTAATAGGAACGGACGAAAAGGTTATCGCGTCCGGGGGATTCTTTATTCAGCTACTTCCCGGCGCTTCTGATGATGCTATTGTCGCAGTTGAAAAAGGCATTTCAGATATTATGCCTGTTACTACCCTCCTTAATGAAGGGAAAATTCCCGAAGATATTATAAGACTCATCTTCCCCGGAGAGAAGTTAGAAATGTTTGAAACATGCCCGGTAAGCTATAAATGCACTTGTTCTGAAGATCGTATGAGAAGAAATCTAATAAGTATCGGCAAGAAAGATCTTTCTGAAATCGCTGAGGATGAAAATGGTGCAGAGCTTACATGCCATTTCTGTAATAAAAAATATCACTTCACACAAGATGAGCTACGAAGGCTTATAGCTCAATAACAAAATATCTGTTAAGTAAGAAGATCTCCTAAAAGGAGTTCAACGATAATCAGCCCCCGAGGCCTTTTTTTTAGGGCTATCGGGGTTATTTTTATAAATATTAAAGAGAAATTTAAAAAATTAGAACATGGACCGTGTTATTTTCAAATATACTGGCAACAATAACTTCTGGAGTTGCTTCTTTTTTGTAAAAATAAGAGCAAGCTTATGAATTCACAGTTGATGCTCTATTTTTGCAACCTGAAAGGAGTTTTTTGGAGGGAATAATACTTGATGTAGCTAAAATAATTCCTGAAAAAAAGAGAATACTATGGTTGAAATCTTTGTCCGATGACTAACCGCCAATAAAACTCCCGCTTATACCGGTAGTTAAGTGGCGATAAGTCCCTGGATAACGAGTTCTAAACTTCAATGGGAGTAAAAACTACCCTGAAGCTAAGAACTCAGTTTATAAATAACTGGAGGGAGAGTATGAAAAAACGTATATTGGCTATGTCACTGGTAATGATTATGGCATTCAGCCTCATGGCATTTCAGGGAGGAGGTTCTATCAAGGCTACAGCCGCTCAAACCTTTGAAAAGGTTGACTTCATCAATGGTGTGGTAATAGCAAACAAATTGAATTTGCGAAGTGGACCTTCCACCCAACATGAGGTCATAGGGAAGTTCACAAAACATAAATGGCTCAATGTGTTAGCTAAAATAGGTGACTGGTATGCCGTATTTGATCCTGAAACCGGTAAGGTTGGTTGTGTAGCCGGAGCATACTTAAAAAATGCTGCTGAGGTAGATCAGGCATCAGCCGGCAAAACTAATGTTCCTGCTCCTGCCAAACCTTCGGCCACGGTCCAACCACCTGCTGCCACACCTGCGCCTTCAACAGATCAACAGGGAGGCGAGCTTTCTCAGGACGAAAGGAAGCTTCTTGATTTAATTAACCAAGAGAGAGCAAAGAGCAATCTAAGTCCGCTTATCGCCGATCCTGAGCTAATGAAGGTAGCCAGAACCAAAGCGAATGATATGACTAAGAACAATTATTTTTCCCACTATTCACCCACCTACGGTTCCCCCTTTGATATGATGAGACAGTTTGGAATCACATTTAAAGCAGCGGCCGAAAATATCGCCGGAAATTCTACGGTTGAAGGTGCGGTAAGCTCATGGATGAAGTCAGAAGGACATCGTAACAACATTATGAACAGCAATTACAATTATACCGGTATCGGTATATCAAAAAGTAATAAGTATGGCTATGTTTTTGCACAAATGTTTATAAGGAAATGATCTGATTAAAAGGGTAGGACATTTAAAGAGTCTACAAAGGCGGCAGTGAAAAAATCTCTGCCGCTATTTGTATGGTTTTCCACATAATCCACGGACTTATCCACAAGTATTTAACATTGTTAATAATGTCTTGATAACTTTGTGGATAACTTAAATGATTTAAAGCGGGTTATTTTGGGTAATATCGAAATATATATTATAGATACTTGCACGAGAGGGGTTGTTCATATGAAATATACCATTAAGGGTAAACAAACAGGTGTTACGAATGCGATGCAGGAGAAAGCTATTAAGAAAATAGGTAAGTTTGAAAAGTTTTTTAAGCCGGATTCAGAAGCTGTAATTTCATTCAAGATTGAGAAAGATAGGTTCACATTTGAGACAGCGATTTATTCCGGAGGCACAATTATACGTGCGGAAGAATGCAGTAATGATATGTATGGTTCAATGGATATGGTAGTTGAAAAATTAGAAAGACAGATCAGAAAGCACAAAACCAAGCTGGGTAAAAAAATACACCAGGATGAAATGGTTCAGGAGAATTTTACCATACACGAAATGATAGATGAGGACGATGACTACGATGTTGTTAGGACAAAGCGTTTTCCGTTAAAGCCTATGGCTGTGGAAGAGGCAATACTGCAGATGAATCTTCTTACGCACAGCTTTTTTGTATTCATTAATGCCGATACAGAGACCGTAAATGTAGTATATAGACGTAAGGACGGTAAATACGGGCTTATTGAACCAGAGTTCTAAAAATATTTAATTTTGGGTACAAGAGAGCATTCTCTTGTGCCCAAAGTTTACTTAAAAGAAATTTATGTCTAAAATTTAAATTTTTTGTTTTGAGATGGTGGGTATGTGGGTACAAATTAAAAGTAATGAATTAATAAACTATTAAGCTTATAAATTTTGAATTTACGAATCTTGTTCCTCCTTTTATATATGGTTAATCAGTTCATTTAATTTGAACTGGGGGCACGGGTTTAGCAATTATTTTATAAATAAGTAGACGGTGCCTTTTTTTTTGGACAGATATTAGAAATAGATTGGAAGGGGTTTAGCATGCTTATAAGGGATTGTGCCGGTGGCGTAATTTTTTGTGATGACACTGTTTTTTTAATACTTAATGAGAAGAATGAGTGGGTTATGCCAAAGGGATTAATAAAAAATGGAGAGAATCCACAAGATGCAGCCATCAGAAGGGTATTTGAGGAAACTGCTATTAATGGTAGCATAGTTGAACAAGCAGGCAGAACATATTATGAGTTTTATTCAGTCACAAGACAAAAGCCGGTTTGTAACCGTATTGCATGGTATATAATGCAGACAGATGATAACAGATTCAAGATTTCAGAACCTGATAGATACTCAGAAGGTGGTTTTTTTGATATTCCCACTGCGCTTGATAAGATAACATACAGCCAAGATAAATCACTGGTAATGCAGTCCTATAAAAAGCTTTGCGATAAATCGGGGAAAAAGCCAATGCAAGATTAATATGGCTTGTTAATACCTTTTTTGTTAACAAAGTTTGAGAGATGAGGAACTTTAGTTGAATATTAGACAGATATTCTGTTAAAATGGAGGATGACTTAATGTCATCCTTTTTCTAAAACGGAGTAAATATTTTGAAGAGTTATAAAACCATACTTAATGAGGGATATTATCTTTTTGAAGAAAAGAGATCAAAGTTTATTGCCAGAGCAAAACCCGTAATTACTGAGCAGGAAGCCCTGGATTATATTCAGCTATTGAAAACTAACTGCTGGGACGCATCTCATAATTGTTATGCCTATTCGATTGATTCGGATGCTCTTTATCAGCGCTACAGTGATGACGGGGAGCCTCAGGGAACGGCCGGGTTACCCATGTTGGACGTTATCAGAAAGAAAGGGTTACAAAATGTTGTTGTAGTTGTTACACGCTATTTTGGTGGAGTTTTGCTTGGGGCAGGTGGATTGGTGCGTGCATACAGCAAAACATGTGCAGGCGGATTGGAAAATGCAGGGGAGGTATTTGTAAAGCCTTGCTTAAAATTCAATATACCGATAGAATATCATCTGTCCGGGAAAATGCAAAACATGCTTTTGAATGAAGGCTTTATAATAGCAAATACCGATTACACGCATGAAGTAACTTATACTATTTATTCTCAAATAGAAAAAAAAGAACTACTTGAAAACAAAATCCGGGAAATAACCGGTGGTGTATTATGTATTGAAGAGGCCGGTACAGAGAATATTTATTTTGATATTAAAGGAAATGTTTTAGAAGGTAAAAATAAGGAAAAAAAAGATTAAGAGGGTGTTAATATGTCAGGTCATTCGAAATGGTCAAATATTAAGCGCAAAAAGGAAAAAACTGATTCTCAGAAAGGGAAAATGTTTACAAAGCTTGGGCGTGAAATAGCAATAATAGTCAGGAGCGGAGGCGCAGATCCTGCAACAAATGCGAGGCTCAAAGATGTCATTGCCAAGGCAAAGTCAAATAATATGCCTAATGACTCTATTCAAAGAAGTATTAAGAAAGCCGCAGGAGAAGGAGACGGTTCCAATTACGAGTTAATTAACTATGAAGGCTACGGCCCGAATGGTGTAGCTGTCATTGTTGAGACATATACAGATAACAGGAACAGGACCGCCGGCGATGTACGACACCTGTTTGATAAATTCGGAGGCAATTTGGGAACTACAGGCTGTGTATCATTTATGTTTGAATTAAAGGGTCAAATTATTATTGAAAAGGATTCTGCCCCCGAAGAGGATGAGATGATGATATTATCCATAGAGGCCGGAGCTGAGGATTTTGTTGCTGAGGATGAGTATTATGAGATACTTACAGCACCCAATGATTTTTCCAAGGTCTGCGAAGAAATTGAAAAGACGGGATTGGAATTTGCATCGGCAGAGTTAACGATGATACCTGCGACTTATACTGAGCTAACAGATCCTGAGTCCATTGAAAAGATGGAGAAACTAATTGAACGCCTCGAGGATCAAGATGATGTCCAAAACATATGGCATAACTGGAGCCAAGATTAATCGGAGGTTTTATGGAACAAGATAAAAGAGAATTAAGTGCTGTAGAAATTCAGAAAATATTACCTCACAGATATCCTATGCTATTGTTGGACAAGCTTATTCTTCTACCTCGTGAAGGAGCTACACAAATTGAGCCCGGAATGAAGGTAGCTGGTATTAAAAACGTAACTTATAATGAACCTTATTTCACGGGACATTTTCCTGGAGCTCCCATTATGCCGGGAGTCCTTATAGTTGAAGCATTAGCCCAATGTGCTTGTGCAGGAGGTTTACTTCTTGAAGATAACAAGGGTAAGCTGGGGCTCTTTACCGGTATAGATAAAATGAAATTCAGACGCCAGGTTATACCCGGAGATGTTTTACTCCTTGAAATTGAGTTTCTTGCTTATCGAAGGGGTATGGGTAAAGTTGAAGTAAAAGCCAGTGTGGACGGTGCAGTTGCTGCCGAAGGTATTATTAGATTTGCCTTGATAGAGAACGACGGATAAGGGAGTGGCAAATGGATATATATGCAATCTCGGATTTGCATCTCTCACTTGGTACCGATAAGCCCATGGATATTTTCGGGTGGGGAGATCATACAAAACGAATAAGGGAGAATTGGTGCAATAGGGTCAAAGATGAAGATTTTATCCTCATCCCCGGGGATATATCATGGGGAATCAATCTTGAAGAAGCCGATCCGGACTTTGCTTTTATTGAATCGCTACCCGGGAAAAAAATTATTTCTAAGGGTAATCATGACTATTGGTGGAGTACTCGCAGAAAATTTGATAGATATTGCGAGGAAAAAGGGTATAAGACTATAAGCGTACTGCATAACAATTCAATTATAGTTGGGAACTATACCATTTGTGGCTCGAGAGGCTGGAAATCGTTAGATGACGAGGATTTTAGCGTAGAAGACGATAAAATATACTGCCGTGAGTTGGAAAGGCTTAAAACATCATTAGAGGAAGGTAAAAAGTCAGGGAAAGAATTAATCTCAATGCTTCACTACCCTCCTTTTGATTCCAAACACAAGCCCAATGATTTTGCTGAAATGTTGAAGGAATATGACGTTAAAATATGTGTTTATGGCCATATCCACAGTAAAACCGCTGAAGGATGGAAAAATGAAAAAATTAACGGAGTGATGTATCACTTAATATCAGCAAATATTATAGGGTTTAACCCGATAAAACTCAGGTTGGAAACAAATGCTGACTATGATATAATCAAATAGTTTATGATATAATATGTAACATATTTTAGGAGGACATACAGATGAGTGTGAAAATCGAAAAGGTTGAGAAAAACCAGATGAAATTAGAGATCGAAGTAGAAGCTAAATTGTTCGACGAATGTATGGACAAAGCTTTTAATAAGAATAAATCACGATTTAATATTCCCGGTTTCAGAAAGGGAAAGGCTCCAAGAAGCATGGTTGAAAGGTACTATGGCGAGCAGGTACTTTATGAGGATGCTATTAATTATGCGTGTGCAGATGCTTATGATAACGCCATAGATGAAAATGATTTGCATCCGGTTTCTAAACCTGAAATTGATATAGTTCAAATTGGAAGCGGCCAGAATTTTATTTTTACAGCATCTGTAACTGTTAAACCTGAGGTTGAGCTAGGTGAGTACAAGGGCTTGTCGGTTAAAAAGGATGAAGCCGTTGTTACCGAAGATGATATTGAAGAAGAGCTTAAGAAAATCGTGGAAAGAAATTCTAAACTCATAAGTATTGAAGATCGTCCCGTTGAGACAGGTGATACCCTGAATATAGATTTTGAAGGTAGTGTTGACGGAGTTCCATTTGAGGGTGGAGAAGCAAAGGGATATACTCTGGTAATAGGTTCTGGTTCATTCATTCCGGGCTTTGAAGATCAGCTTATCGGTACGAATCTTAATGATGAAGTGGATGTAAATGTGACATTCCCCGAAGACTATCATAGTGAGGAGCTTAAGGGTAAGACCGCTGTTTTCAAAGTTAAGGTTAATGAAATTAAACTAAAAGAGCTTCCGGAAGTAAATGATGAATTTGCATCGGATGTAAGTGAATTTGAGACTCTTGACGAGTATAAAGCTGATATTAGGGTTAAACTGACCGAGCAGGCACAAACACGGGTTGACAGGAAATATGAAGACGAAACTATTAAAAAAGTGGTTGATAACTCTGTTTGTGATATACCTGAGGTTATGGTTGAAAGTCGCCTGGATGATATGATGCGTCAGATGGATATGCAGCTTCGTTATCAGGGAATGAATCTTGAAGGATATCTTCAAATGATGGGAATGGATATGAGCAAAGTCAGAGCTGATTATCATGATAACGCTCTGGAAGATGTCAAAACCCAGTTGGTTCTGGAAAAAATCTCTGAGGTTGAGAATATCATAGCTTCACCTGAAGAATATGATGCTGAGTTGGAAGAAATGGCTAAACGATACAACCAATCTGTTGAGGAAATGAAGAAACATTTACAAGATGACGATATAGAATATATTAAGAGTTCAATTGAGCGAAAGAAGACAGTCGCAATGTTGGTTGAAAATGTAAAAGAATAAGATTTTATAGATTAGGACGGTCTATAGTATTCGGTGTAAGCTATTATAAAATAATTACCGATGCTTTTGACACATAAAAAGGAGGTTTTATTATGTCTTTAGTTCCTATAGTTGTTGAACAGAGTAGCAGGGGGGAGCGCTCCTATGATATCTATTCAAGACTTTTAAAGGATAGAATTATAGTATTGAGTGATGAGGTAAATGATGTTACGGCAAGTCTTGTAGTTGCACAGATGCTGTTTTTGGAGGCTGAAGATCCAGATAAAGACATTCAATTGTATATAAATAGCCCGGGAGGTTCCGTTACAGCGGGAATGGCTATTTATGATACTATGCAATATGTCAAATGTGATGTTTCCACTATCTGTGTCGGCATGGCCGCAAGCATGGGAGCATTTCTTCTGGCAGCAGGGGCAAAAGGGAAACGGTTTTCTTTGCCAAACAGTACAATTATGATACATCAACCCATTGGCGGAGCCAAAGGTCAGGCTACAGATATAAAGATACATGCCGAATGGATTTTAAAAGTGAAGAAAAGCTTGAATGAAATTTTAAGTGAGAGAACAGGGCAACCCCTTTCAAAGGTAGAAATCGACACTGAAAGAGACTATTTTATGAGTGCTGCAGAGGCCAAGGAATACGGCCTAGTTGACCAGGTAATGGAGCGTAGAGTAACGGGGTGATAAAATGGCACGCTATGATGATAAAAAGCAGGTAAAATGTTCATTTTGCGGAAAGACACAGGAGCAGGTAAACAGGATTGTTGCCGGTCCCGGTGTATATATCTGCAACGAATGTATAGAGCTTTGTTCTGAGATTATCGAAGAGGAGTTCGAGGACGTTAATGTTGAACAATCTCTTGATGAGATACCCAAACCCAAAGAAATAAATAGAATTCTTGACGAATATGTAGTTGGGCAGGATAGAGCAAAACGGTCCCTTTCGGTGGCTGTTTATAATCACTACAAGCGTATTCGTAACCAAGGAAATAGGCTGGATATTGAGCTTCAGAAGAGTAATATCCTTCTTATGGGGCCTACCGGATGTGGTAAGACCTATCTGGCTCAAACCTTAGCCAAGATATTAAATGTGCCTTTTGCTATAGCTGATGCGACCTCCTTAACCGAGGCAGGTTATGTAGGCGAGGATGTAGAGAATATCCTTTTAAAGCTTATTCAAGCGGCTGATTATGATATTGAACGTGCTGAAAAGGGAATTATTTATATTGATGAGGTAGATAAGATTTCCCGAAAATCAGAAAATCCGTCAATTACTCGTGATGTAAGCGGTGAAGGTGTTCAACAGGCACTATTGAAGGTTCTGGAAGGAACTATGGCTTCGGTGCCTCCTCAGGGAGGAAGAAAGCATCCCCATCAGGAGTTTATACAGATAGACACAACAAATATTTTGTTTATTTGCGGAGGAGCTTTTGAAGGCCTTGAGAAAATCATCGAAAGCCGTATAGGTACAAAATCAATGGGTTTTGGCGCACAGGTGGAGAGCCGTGCCGAAAAGGACATTGGTGAATTATTCTCCCAGATTAATCCTCAGGATCTATTGAAGTATGGGCTAATTCCTGAGTTCGTAGGAAGGCTACCAGTAGTTGTATCATTGAACCAATTGGATAAAAAAGCTCTGGTTGAAATATTGACAAAACCCAGAAACGCTTTAGTTAAGCAATATAAAAGACTTTTTGAGCTTGATGGTGTCCAACTTGAGGTAGAGGAAGATGCACTGGAGGTTATAGCCGAAAGGGCTATCGAAAGAAAAATCGGGGCCCGCGGTCTTCGTGCAATTATGGAAGACATTATGCTGGATGTGATGTATGATATCCCTTCTACAGATAATGTAGAAAAGTGTATTATCACAAAAGAGACCGTATTAAACAACCTGCAGCCTAATCTGGTAATAGGTGAACAGAAAAAAAATATATCCCCGGTAAAAAAGAAAAAGCGGGAAATTGATCCAGCGTCTTAAAATTACTAGAGTAAGAAGAGGTCACAGAAATAATTCTGTAGGCCTCTTTATTTTGAAGGTCGCTACACTGTTTATAAGGAGTACGCACCGCTACTAGTGAGGATATTACAATGTGTTGCGCTAATTATCACCAGATGGTATGATTAGACGACAAAAGAGACAAATTATTTATTAGAATGAGTTGATTAAGGAGAATTATATGTTTTCATTTGAAGGCTTAAGTTTGAAAATCGGTGAGCTTACAGCACGCATACCTATAATTCAGGGGGGGATGGGAGTTGGAATTTCATTAAGCGGATTAGCATCGGCAGTCGCTAATACCGGCGGGATCGGAGTTATTTCTGCTGCGGGTATTGGGATGCTTGAAAAAGATTTTGGTAGCGATTTTCTGGAAGCAAATTTAAATGCGCTGAGAAATGAAATCAGGAAGGCCAAGGAGAAAACCAAAGGCATTCTTGGAGTTAACATAATGGTTGCTATGTCCAACTTTGCGGAGTTGGTTAAAACATCAATTGAAGAAAAAATTGATATCATATTTGCAGGAGCTGGACTCCCGCTTAATCTCCCCTCCTTTTTAGGAGAAGAAAAACATACAAAGCTTGTGCCCATTGTTTCCTCAGCGAGAGCTATCGGGCTGATTGCAAAGAGATGGCTAAAAAAGTACCGGTACGCACCTGACGCTGTTGTTGTAGAGGGACCTATGGCCGGAGGTCATTTGGGTTTTAGTAAGGAACAGCTTACAGACCCGGACTATTCCCTTGAAAAACTAGTGGTAGAAGTTATAAACGAAGTTAAAAAAATAGAAGAAGAAACAGGAAAACATATACCGGTTATTGCAGGCGGAGGTATTTATACGGGGGAAGATATTTATAAAATTACCCAGTTAGGTGCTGCCGGAGTACAAATGGCGACGCGCTTTGTGACAACAGAGGAATGTGATGCTTCTATTGATTTTAAAAATGCTTACATTAACTGCAAAAAAGAAGATATAGGTATTATTAAAAGCCCGGTAGGTATGCCTGGAAGAGCTATCATGAATGATTTTCTTTATGACGTTGAGGAGGGCAGGAAGAAACCCTATAAATGCCCTTATCATTGTATTATAACCTGTGACATTGAAAAGAGCCCCTACTGTATTGCTCTGGCCCTCATGAACGCAAAAACCGGTAAGTTAAAGAATGGATTTGCCTTTGCAGGAGCAAATGCTTATAGGGCTAATGAGATAGTGCCTGTTGAGAAGCTGATTGAAACCTTGGCGAATGAGTATAACCAAGCGGCAAAGAATAATTGATATTATATTCTGTATATCATAAGAGCAGCTTTTTCGTGAAAGCTGCTCTTATTAGTTAACTGGCTTTAAAAGAGTTATTCGAGATTTAATCGCTTATTAAGTATTAAATTTGTGATAATAAAGTAAACTGTAGCAAACGCTGCTGATATAGCTATTGCAAGCCATATTAAAGTAAACGGAATTGATGGTAGCTGTGTCAGAGTATATATAAAGCCTTGCCCGTCAGGTCCAATGAATAATATGCCTGAAATAATCTGGGTTATAGTGTAGATACCTAGAAATGCACCGATGGATGCGAGTATTTTGTGGTTATTTGAAAGCTGACCTAATGCTATGGAAGCATATATCAACAGAATACTGCTAACCATACTAATTATAAACCCAACAGCCATCTGGAGCAGGAAATGATAGAAAGACGCTCCGTGTGCAGAATATGCCATATTCCATGCCCTGCCGAATTGTGCGAATACTTCAAATAAAGATATTTCCTGCAAAGAGATTATTACTATTGATAATATTGCCACGATAGAACTTGAAACCATCCACATTATAGATATAAGAAGCTTACTTATAATATGTTTATAGGGTTTTACCGGAAGAGTAAACATCAAATATCCCTCTTCTGACAGAAGGTTTTTATAAAATCGCTGTATCATAACGATCAAGCTTGCGACAAACATTCCGACAAGGATTAATATATAAAGTGTAAGGGTAATAAACTGCGGCACTGAAAAGCTATCCGGATTAAAAGACATAAAGCTATTTATAACAGCAAACAAAATTAATACCATATAAACAGGCAAGAAGGTTCTCGCGGTGGCCTTTATCTCATACTTTATCAATTTTCCTAACATTTGAATACCTCCCTAAATAGCGTATCTACCGATTTACCCTCTTGATCCCTAATACTGTCAACAGTCGATGTTAAGGCAATCTTGCCCTCTTTAAGAAATATGACATCATCAAGAATTTTTTCTACATCTGAAATCAGATGGGTGGAAATTATAACAGTAGAATCTTCTCGGTAATTACTGATTATTGTTTCAAGGATATAATCTCTGGCGGCAGGATCCACACCGCCGATAGGCTCATCTAAAAGATACAGTTCTGCTTTACGGCTCATTACAAGTATGAGCTGAACCTTTTCCTTGTTTCCCTTGGAAAGGTTTTTGAGCCTTTCATCGGGGTTGATATTAAGCCTTTTTAACATATCATAGGCTTTTTTTGATTCAAAATCTACGTAGAAATCTGCAAAAAACTCAATAATTTGATATACCTTCATCCAGTCATTCAAGTAAGTTTTCTCAGGGAGGTAGGAGACAATTCTCTTTGATTCAATCCCAGGTTTCTTTCCACCAATAAGGATATGACCGCCGGAGGGTGTCAAAAGATCATTTGCAAGTTTTATTAGCGTAGTTTTACCACTTCCGTTAGGTCCTAAAAGGCCTACTATACGACCACGTTCTACCTGTAGATCAATACCATTTAAAGCATGATTCGTTCCAAAATTCTTTTTTAAATCTCTACATTCCAATATAGCATCCATTATTTTATCTCCTCCAATATCTTGTTCATAAGGATGAGGGTGTCCTGCTTTTGAAAGCCCATTAACTGCATTTTTTCAAGAAACTCTAGTATCTGCTGCTGAGCTAATTGATTTTTAGCTTTTTCAATCATTGATACGTCCTCCGTTATTGATCTACCACTAGTTCGGTGGGTTATTATAAGACCATCCTCTTCTAGTTTGACCAAAGCTCTTTGCATGGTATTTGGATTAACTGATGCATCCTGTGCCATATCGCGAACTGAGGGCAATTTTGTACCGGATGGATATTCACCTGAAAATATCTTCAACTCAATTTGCTCAATTAACTGGATATAAATAGGTCTATCGGACTTAAGGTCCCAAGGCATGAAATCACTCCTTTGTACTATTGTATTAAGCGCCTAATACAATAGTACAATGCTTTATAAATATTGTCAATATTTTTTTGTAACAATTGTTCTTCCTTTTTAAATTAAAATGAGGTATGATAATGATAACGTATACATTCAGTATAATAAAAATGAAAAGAGTGGTTATGTATGTCACAGAATAAAGTTGTTAACGGTAATAGAATGCCTAACTCAAAAGAGGTTGCATCACTTGCTAAAGTATCTCAAGCAACTGTATCCAGAGTTTTCAGCGGGCAGACTAATATCAGGGAACAAACTCGTTTGAAGGTCATGGAAGCAGCTGAAAGGCTTGGATATCGGCCAAATGCTATTGCAAGAGGATTAACTTTGAACCGCTCAAATCTTATTGCGATTGTATCCATAAATGTCGTTAATCCTCATTATAATGCAATGATTAACAAGGTGGCAGATCGTATTCAAAAACTCGCAAGGGAGCCTCTTTATTTTGTTTGCTCAGAGGAGAAAAACCTGGATGAAATAATTTCACAAGTACTTCAATACCGAGTTGATGGAATCATTGTGCTCTCAGCAACAGTATCATCACAAATGGCTGCAGAGTGCGAAAAGACTCAAATACCGGTTGTGGTTTTTAACAAATACACTGTTAATAATAACATTATGACAGTATGCTCGGATAATGTAAGAGCAGGCTGGATGGCGGCTAACTACCTTTATGAAAAAGGTTGCCGTAAATATGCATTTATAGGTTCGGATACCTTTTTAGGTACCAGTAAAGATCGTTTACGCGGCTTTAAGGATGCCTTGTATGAAAAAGGAATAGAAAAATGTGAGGTTCAAATGATTCCTTATACATATGAGGCAGGTGGCCAAGCTATTAGAGAGATATTAAGTAAGGAGAGAAAAACCGATGCAGTATTCTGTGCCGGTGATATGTTGGCATTGGGAGCAATGGATACAATAAGATATGAATACGGTTTAAAAATACCCGAAGATATTGCTATTTTAGGGTTTGACAATATCGATGCTGCTTCATGGCCACCGTATTCTCTTACTACCTTTGAACAGCAAATAGATGGCATGCTGGATACAACCTTTAATTACCTTTCAAAAAAACTTAATGGCGAGACTGTAAGTGAGGGAATAGAGCTATTTGAGTGTAAAATTGTCGAAAGAAACAGCGTTTCATAAAGCTTTTTTTAGTAAACTATCACAAAAAATATTGGTTATTGTATTGACAAAACAGAAGAATCATAATAAACTAAATCTAAACTGATTAATACGTATTCATTTTGATGAAATTTTCAAACAATAGTTGTTATTAACCGTAACAGGTATATTTTTTTAGTAATAATGTATACGTATACATCCGAAATAAATCTAGGTAGAATGACATTGTGAGGTATTCTTATGCGAGATTCGATTCTTATTTATGGTAGTGGAATGATGGGCTGTGCTATTGGCTGCTGTGCTGCTCTTGCTCAAAACAATGTAATATTGTATGACATTAATCCAAAAACATGTGATAATGCTCTTAATCGTGTTTCTGGTAATCTTGAGGAACTTGTTGATCTTTCACTTATTACAGCCGAGCAAGCCCAAAAGGCAATTAAATACATTTCAATTTCAGATAATGTTGAAAGCGCCTGCGAAAAAGCTAAGGTGGTCATAGAAGCAGTGTTTGAAAACCTTGAAATAAAACAGGATGTTTTTAAGACATTGGATGAATTATTACCTGTATCAGTGCCAATATTAAGTAATACATCAGGTTTGCGGATTACTGATATAGCTGCTAAAACAAGGCATCCCGAACGCACCTTAACAACTCACTTCTGGCTTCCGGCTACTCTTATTCCACTTGTAGAAGTCGTTATAGGGGATAATTCGTCACCCGAATTGGCGGAAGAGATAAAAGAGATGTTGTTGTCTTGGGGAAAAGCACCCGTTATTGTAAAAAAGGATTTGCCGGGTCAGTTGGCAAACCGGATATTGCAGGCTGTTATAAGAGAAGCTGTTAATATCGTAGAAACAGGACTGGCCTCTCCTGATGATGTGGATACAGCTATAAAGATGGGCATGGCTCTTCGATTTCCTGTTTGGGGTCCTTTGGAACATGTTGATGCGGCCGGAGTGGATTTATGTTGCTCTGTGCAGAATACTGTATTACCTGAAATTTCTGGCAAATCGGAAGCTTCACCGCTTTTCAGCAAGTTGATTAACAATGGTAATCTGGGCTATAAGTCGGGAGAAGGGTTCTATAACTGGTCAAAGAAAGATATGAATGCTCTTATAAAAAAGCGTAATGAATTTATAGTTCACGCTTTGAAAAAGATATAAAGATAATAAAGTATATTAGGGGGGTACTAAATGAATAAAAATTATGACATACCTAAGTTAGCTAAGGCATGTGTCTTAACTGAACCCGGTAAGTTCGAAATTCGAGATGTTGAAGTAAAAATGCCGGGCAAGCATGAAGTTTTATGCAAGATACGAGCAGTCGCAATTTGCGGTAGTGACCCGGAAGTTATACGAGGTGATTTAGCGGGCACATGGCCTCCGTCTTATCCTTTTATAGCAGGTCACGAATGGTCCGGTGAAGTTGTTGCCGTAGGAGAAGATGTTCACGAGTTCAAAGCGGGAGACCGTGTTGCCGGTGAAGCCCATAAAGGATGTGGCTATTGCGACAACTGTAAAAAAGGCCGCTATACGCTATGCCTGAATTATGGAGATATTTCTACCGGCCATGAACACTATGGTTTTATTGTTGACGGCGCTTATTGCCAATACCAGAAATATTCCATCAGGAGTATCACTCACATGCCCGACAATGTAACTTTTGCTGAGGCTTCCTTGTGTGACACATCGGGTGTTGCATTGCATGGTCTGGAATTAACCGGAATAACACCGGGGGGAACAGTTTGTGTAATTGGACCCGGACCCATAGGCCTCTGTGCAATGCGTCTGGCAAAAGCAATGGGCGCAGCAAAAGTCATTATGGTTGGTCGCGGTGTAAGGCTGGATGCGGCTAGGGAGCTCGGAGCAGACTATTGTGTAGATTTCACAAATGAGGATCCTGTAGAAGCGGTGAGAAAAATAACTAACGGCCTTGGTGTGGATCAAGCTTTTGAATGTTCAGGGGCAAAAGGAACATTTAATCAAGCAGTAAGAATGGTTAGAAAAGGTGGCCAGGTAGCCTTACTTGGAGTTGCAACTGACGACGTTGTTGAGGAGCTTCCTTTCAAATATGTAACCCATAACGAAATAGCTATATTTGGATCCAGAGCAAACCCAAACGTAAGTCAAAAAGTGCTTAATTTAATGTCAACTAACCAATTAAATGTTAAAGATCTTATAACTCACAAATTTTCTCTTGAAAATTTTTCACAGGCTCTGGATACCTTTGTCAAGAGAAAAGAAAATGCTGTAAAGGTAGTAATTCTTCCCAATGGTGAAGAATAAAAGCAAGACATTATTTGTATTTAAAGCAATTGCTTTGAAGAATATAAAAGGAGAAACCGAAAGGAGAACAAGAATGAAAAGAATTTTATCAATTATCTTAGTATGCGTTATGATGCTCTCATTGGTAGCATGTGGTAATACTGCTCCGTCAGCATCCCCATCACCCTCTCAGTCAGCTTCACCATCAGCTGATCCGTCCAAAGAACCGGAGGAAGTTAAAAAACCCGTTATTGGTGTCGCAATTTTCGACTATTCTAATAACTATGTCACATATATCCGTAATTCCATAATGGCAATTGCAGGAGATGCGGCAGATATTCAAATGGTTGATGCGCAAAACGATCAGGCAAAACAGGTTGAACAAATTGATATC
>CAYUZC010000003.1:7373-23441 GCA_964449525.1 uncultured Ruminiclostridium sp. | reverse complement strand
TGACCTCATCCTTACCATGGATGCGCTCTACCTACTGAGCTATGAGGGCATTTTAAATTTGCTGGAGCGGGTGAAGGGAATCGAACCCTCGCAATCAGCTTGGGAAGCTGATGTTCTGCCATTGAACTACACCCGCATGCATAACATACATGCAGCGAAATCTATTTTAGCATAAGCCGGGACCTTTGTCTAGTCCTTAGATGCAACATAACAGTACTGGAATTCCAAAATTAATTAAGTTTTAATTCGTACTACAAAAAACATGTTTTTCTGAAGGATTGTATATTAATAGTGCGATAATTGCGACAATTCCTATTAATCCTAAGCAAACAAATGCAACTTGTAAAGAAAACATGCTACTAATGGCGCCTGTCATTGCAGGCCCTATAAACATACCAATGCTATATATCGCCTGATATATACTCAATGCCGTCGATCTGGCTTCGTCAGGTAGGTGGCTGGTTGACCGTGACATAAGCAATGCCATAAGCATACCTTTCCCGAAACCGGCTATAAACTGTAATGCCAGCAGAATAGTTATATCTTGTACGTATGCAAAAAAGAACATCGGCACCGATAAGATAATAAAGCTGAGAATATTGGTTAAGTTTGAACCCACTTTTTTGCTAAATAATCCTACTGCTAGGGGACCTGCAAAAATTCCCGGAATTGAAGCAAGTGTCGTGCCTAAGCTTTTTTGAAGTTCACTAGCTCCGGCTTCACTAAAAAGCGTAGGCACAAAAGCGATTAGTGAAGACGATGAAATGATTTGAAACAATATTGCGATTCCTGAGTAGAATAAAAGCTTTGAATCTTTAAAAACTATAATAAAGTCATGTATCAAATTCTTTTTCTTATCTTCTTTCTGTTCATATGTTTCTTCCACAAATAATAGTAATATAAGCCCTAATGAGCTGGATAAGATTGAGACCAAAAAAGTCGACTTCACATTAATATACTGTGCAACAAACCCTCCCAAAATAAAAGCGCTTATATTCCCTATTGCACTGAGTGAATTAACGGTCCCAATGGCCTTCGAATTTCTTTGGCTATCTCCAAGAACAGAAAATGTAGTTATATAAATTGCCCAATTGGACACGGCTAGTCCCGCTAATGCTCTAAATAATAGTAATAGTACAGGTGATGAAAGAAAGAAAAAGCCTGTCCCACTTATAAGCGATGAAACCATCGCTAAAAAAAGAAATAGTCGTCGATTTTTGATTGTATCTGATAAAACACCGATGGGTATACGTAACAGCATCTGAATCAATCCGTAAGAGCCAATAATTAATCCTACCATGGGCAAAGAGGCTCCAACTGATGCGGCGTATGTACTGAGAAACGGTACATAAATATAATTTGAAAACCATAACAAAACAATAGCTACCGCCATTATATTGCGTTGTAGCGCTTTTGACTTAAGCAATTATGTCATCTCCTGTTGCGTCTTAATATTTTGCGGTAAACTTTTTATTCATCCTCGTAATAATAGTCTTCGTCACGCTTTTCCATTCTTTCTCTGATAGCTATGACATTTTCCTGAATAGAGAAAACAACCATGAATATCTCAAATAAAACTCTTAGAATGATTTCGAGAATGAGAGTGCCCAAAAGCCCAACAAAAAAGTTAGTGACGAACATGGCTACAATCCCTACAATAACAAGGACGATTGAAAAGGCTATATATAGAATTTTTGCTAAACCGCTACCTAGCATTACGCCAAAGTTCAGAACATCCTGAATATAGTCGGATGCTTTGTCATATCGCTTTTGTTTCCTAGGCACCAAAAATAAAAAGTAAATCCAGATAGCCACTATAACAGCACCGGTCACAATGTAAGGGAATGAACTGCTAAGTGCATCGGTTATCTTGTCAGCCATTGAAAAAAAACCAAGTTTTAAAAAACTATCCATAAGTTAACCCCCATTTTTGTTCTGTTCTATTAAGTCGGTAGCAAGCTTTACTGCTTTGTATGCGTCACTGGTATAGTTTGCGCCGAAGCTTTGTGCAAAACTCCGGTCAACAACCGCGCCCCCGACCATCATATGGCAATTAAGCTTTTCACTCTTCATATTAGACATAACTTGCGGCATTTGGTTCATTGTAGTAGTCATTAGGGCAGAAAGTGCTATAATATCAGCATTATTTGTCTTCGCGGAATCAATTATACGACTTGATTCAACATCCTTTCCCAAATCTATAACATCAAACCCATAATTCTTTAATAGCATGGCTAATATGTTTTTTCCTATATCATGAACATCACCCTTAACGGTTGCTATAACAATAGTGCCTTTACTTTCAATTCTTTCATTTCTGTGCTTCTCAAGCTCCGGAGCAAGGACTGTCATAGCCTTTTCCATAGCTTCCGCGCCTCTTATAAGCTGGGGAAGAAAATATTGTTTTTGTTCATAGCGTTCTCCCACCTTTTGTATTGCGGGAATCATTTCTTGATCTATTATTTCCTTAGGCGATTTACCGCTTATCAAAGCCTCACGCGCCATTTCCCCTGCCGTTGTCCTGTCACCGTCTATTATAGCATCATAAAGGGTCTTTAAACCAGATTCTTTCATTTTTTCTGATTTTCCCGATATTTTGATTTGCTCTTGGCTTTGCCCCGAATAATTCTCGGTATAGGCAATAGCATTTTTATCCCGGGCCACAAGTGCATCGGAAGCTTTTACACCTTGCATCATCTGTTGATTGTTTGGATTTAAGATAGCGGTGCTCAAGCCGTTTGCAACAGCCATTGTCAAAAAAGCAGTGTTAATATTCTCTCTTGAAGGAAGGCCGAATGAAACGTTCGAAAGCCCCATTGTGGTATTAATCCTATACTTGTTTTTACACCATGATATAACCTTCAATGTCTCAAGGGCTCCGGACGGATTAGATGCAATAGTCATAACAAGCCCGTCAACAAGGATATCCTCTTTGCAAAATCCCATTTCCCTTGCTTTAGCATACACTCTTTTAATTATGACAATTCTCTCTTCGGCGGTTTCGGGTACACCGTTGTCGTCAACCGGAAGCAGAACAAACATTGCCCCGTATTTCTTGGCAAGAGGTAGCAGTGCCTCAATTTTTTCACTTTCCCCTGAGATCGAGTTAACAACAGCTCTTCCCGGATATACTCGTAATGCTGTTTCAAGGGCTTCAGGGCTGGAAGTATCAATAAGAACAGGAGCCGATACTGCATTACAAACAGCATTAACCATATCCTTCAGGGTTTCTTTTTCGTCTATTCCGGGAACCCCGGCATTAACATCTAATAGCATTGCCCCGGCATCGGTCTGTGCCCTGGCAATCTCAGAAACCAAGTCCATATCGCCTCTTAAAAGTGCTTCCTTTAAAACCTTTTTCCCAGTTGGATTTAATCTTTCACCAATAACCGTAAAGGGCAAGGAATGGTGAATCTCGACAGTTTTCCTGTTTGAGCACGCAAGGCTGTATGGCTCACGCTTCGATTCTACAGGCTTCAATCCTGATAAAATTCCCCCTACTCTTTTGATGTAATCAGGAGTAGTTCCGCAACAACCTCCCATCCCATTTACGCCTGCTTCAACCAGCTCTTCGGTGTAGGCGGCAAAGCCCTCGGCATCCATGTCAAATATTGTTACACCGTCTTCCAATCTCGGTTTTCCCGCATTTGGCTTTGCTATAAGCGGAACCTTTGCGTAGGGCTTCATCTGCTTAATAATATCAACCATTTCGGCGGGGCCACTTGAGCAATTGCATCCCACGGCATCGGCACCTAATGCTTGTAATGTAACTAATGCGCTTAAAGGGTCACTACCCATCAAGGTACGTTTGCCTTCAAAGGTAAGTGTAACCATGAAAGGTAAATCACAGCTTTCCTTTATTGCAATAACAGCCGCCCGAGCTTCCTGCAAATCCATCATAGTCTCTATTACAAATAAATCCACACCGCCATCTACGAGACCCTCTACCTGCTTTTTAAAGCCTTCCACCGCTTCATCAAGCATAACACTCCCAAACGGGTATAATAAGCTACCACAGGACGAAATATCCCCTGCCACAAGTGCTTCTTTACCGGCTGCTTCCCGGGCAATTTCAGCAAGAGCTTTGTTTAAGGCATAGGTTTCGTCCGAAATCCCATACTCTGAAAGCTTTATGGGGTTTGCACCAAATGTGAATGTATAAATAATATCCGATCCCGCTTCAATATATCTTCTTTGTGTTTCTCTTATAAAGTCACTGTTCAAAGCGGCCCATTTTTCAGGGCATACACCATTTGGCATACCTGCCTTTTGTAACAGGGTTCCCATTCCCCCGTCCAACAAAATCAATCTATTATTAAATAGCTTTTTGAATTCCTTTTTAGTCATGGATTATCTACCTCTATTCTTTCTCACCACAAATACCGGCTATTGCAAAAACAGACTTTTCCGGTATAAGCAAACAGGCTTCGTTCAGTTTAATTCCTAAATTTTGTGCTTCTAATAGTCGGTAAAAATCCTTTTGTTGAGTAATTTCAAAGTCGCCGTAACCGGGGCTGAACCGCATTTTAGTTAAAAACTTGCCCCTTGGTTTTAAGTATTGCCCCACAATACTCATAACAAAGTCTAAAGCCGAGTCGGTAATTTCAGATGCTGCTGCGTCAATTACAACAGCATCACTCATTTTCCCCTCTACCTGGAGTTGTTCAATAAGCTCCATTATCTTTGCTCCGCCTGTAGCACCCATTACCAAAGCCTGACGGCTATTTTTAAGTAGCTCGGAAAGCTTTTTGCCGGAAAGAATGGTACCATCCTCAAGAACAACTCGTGGAGAATCTATATAGGATATATCAATAATACGGTATGTCGCCATAATACTTAAGGTGTTTTCTGCATAGGTAATGAGTCTACCAATACCGCGCAGGCTTTCATTAGAAATTGCTGTACGATGTTTGTCATAGCCGAGCCTTGAAAGTATTAAACTTTTATTATAAGTAGGCTTTAAGCATCCCATCACCTTAATATCATTCATTACAGCACTGCCTCTTACTAGGTTTACCCATGATTTTTCTCATATTTTATCATATATAGCCACGTGTAACAAACATTCCTTGTAGCAAAAAACGCCTATTGAGTTTTTACCCAATAGGCGTCTGTTATTAGTTTTTATGCCTCAACTGCCGGTGGATTGTATCCGTTTTTGAATATTTCTTCAAATTCTTCGGCTTCCAAACGTTCTTTTTCCAAAAGCCCTGCAGTTACGTCTTCAAGCTGCTGTTTGTTTTCTGTAAGAACTTCCTTTGCCTTGTTATATGATTCATCGATAATTCTCTTAACCTCGATATCTATCTTGGCTGATATTTCCTCACTGTAGTTACGGGTATGCCCATAGCTCTTTCCAATGAAGACCTCATCATTATCATCGCCGAATACAAGATTGGAAAGGTCATCACTCATACCATATTTGGTAATCATATTTCTTGCAATACCATTAGCATTCTTTAAGTCACTCGACGCTCCTGTGCTGATTTCACCCAGCATCAACTCTTCTGCAGCTCTGCCACCCAGGCTGACAACAATTTGCTCAATTAGCTGAGCCTTTGTGGTATACTGACGATCCTCGTCGGGTTTGAATGAGGTAAAGCCTCCGGCACGTCCTGAAGGAATAATGGTTACACGATCAACCTTAACAGTTGTCGACACTACTCTGACAGCAATTGCATGACCGGCTTCGTGATATGCTGTAAGCTTCTTTTCTTTTTCATTAATTACTCTGCTCTTCTTCTCAGGACCCATCATTACCTTATAATTTGCTTCTTTTATTTCAGCCATGGTAATGTTGCTAAGGTTCTTGCGGGCTGCAAGAAGGGCTGCTTCATTGAGAAGATTCTCCAAGTCGGCTCCGGTAAATCCGGGTGTCGTCTTGGCAATATCCTTTAAATCGACATCTTCATTAAATGGCTTGTTCTTTGAATGGACCTTTAAAATTGCTTCGCGTCCTCTTATATCGGGATAGCTAACCACTACCTGTCTGTCAAAACGTCCGGGACGCATTAAAGCAGGGTCCAATATATCAGGTCGGTTAGTGGCTGCGAGAATAATAACTCCCTCGTTAACACCAAAACCGTCCATTTCAACCAATAACTGATTTAAGGTCTGCTCACGCTCGTCATGGCCTCCGCCAAGACCGGCACCTCTATGTCTACCAACAGCGTCAATTTCATCGATAAATATTATACAGGGAGCATTCTTCTTTGCTTGTTCGAATAAATCACGAACACGGGATGCGCCAACACCTACAAACATTTCTACGAAATCGGATCCGCTTATAGAAAAGAACGGAGTTCCGGCTTCCCCTGCGACGGCTTTTGCCAGAAGAGTTTTACCCGTTCCGGGAGGTCCCACTAATAGGACACCCTTTGGTATACGAGCTCCCAGCGCAACATACTTCTTTGGCTCTTTTAAAAACTCTACTATCTCTTCCAGCTCTTCTTTTTCTTCGTCGGCACCGGCAACATCACTAAACCTCACCTTAAGCTTGGTATCGTCACTTGCCATTCTAGCCTTACTCTTGCCGAAAGACATAACACGGTTTCCTCCGCCCTGTGATTGTTGGACAAAGAAAACCCAGAAGAAGACAAACAAAATAACCATGGCAAACATAGGAAGCATTTCCAACCACCACGGCGGACTTGATTTCTTCTCCACATCATAATTTTGTAGCTTACCCTCATCAAAAGCTTTATCTAAAAGCTCCATAAATGATTCCTGTGAAAGGTAGCTAATTGAATACCTGTAATCGGGTGAAAAATTCCCTGAAGCACTTTCCAGAACAATTTCAGCCTGAAGAGTTTGCACCGTTACATTCTTTACATTCCCATTATTTAGTTCCCTGCGAAAATCTGAATATTTCATAACAGTAGGATTACTGATATTGCTATATAACATTATGACCAGGGCCGTAATCACAAATATAATAACGTAAAAGCTAAAGCCCCTAACTTTTTTCAAATAGATTCAACCTCCTACAACCACTTTATAATAAAATAATAGACATTAGCCTCATTTTAAACTCATATTATGGTATCATACCAAATACAAAAAAACAATAAAAACAAATTGATGACGATTATAATTCTTCTATCACACATACATCAGGTAAGTTACGATATTTCTCGGCGTAGTCAAGACCATATCCAATCACAAATTTATCGGGTATTATGATGCCCTGGTAATCTACATCCAAGGAAACCTTTCTTCTAAATGGCTTATCCAAAATAGTACATATCTTAACGCTGGCGCAATGTTTTGCCGCAAACAAATCTTTGAGATATGTAAGCGTTAACCCTGAATCTATAAGATCTTCAACTAATAATATATGCTTTCCGGTAATATCATAATCGATGTCTTTAAGAATTCTCACTACTCCTGATGATACCGTCGAATTTCCATAGCTACTTACCGAAATAAAATCGATGTTGACATCGATACTTATAGCTCTACAAAGGTCAGACAGGAACATGAATCCTCCCTTTAAGACTCCGACAAGCAAAAGGTCTTTCCCCTCATAATCCTTAGAAATCCTTTTAGCAATCTCTTCGGTCTTAGCTTTTAGTTCTTCTCTTGGTACCAGTACGCTTATTTTAGGCATTTTCTTCTCCTCCGTTTGATAAATAACTCCATGAAAGCATTAATACATTATTAGTATTCTTTCGTGCCCGATAGTCTTCTGACGTCCTCATCCCCACTACCCATATTATTTTATTGCCTTGGGCTACCAATGGAGTGATATCCCTTTTATCTCTGGGAATCTTTCGGTCAATAAAAAAATCTTTTAGCTTTTTTTCTCCTTTGGATCTGTATGGTCTTATTCTATCACCTTCTAAACGACTTCTTACAACTGTCTCTTCACTCAGCTTATCTAGGTTAAAAAACTGGACTAGGGATCGTTCATTAGTTTGTTCAAAATCCCCTATTTGTGATAGAACATTCCCCTTGAGTACTTTAGCTTCCAAAATAGCATTAAGTTCATTCACTTTGGTAAAACCTTCCATGTTGATAAAATATGAATATGGCTTATCATATTTTTTACCCGCTTTTTTAAAAATTAATCTATCATATGAAAGAATAACTTCTATTTCGTTTTTAAGTTTTACTTTTTTTCCTGTATGATTATTTTGGCACAAGGTAATTATTTGGTCAACATGTACCGCCTCAAGGTTTTTACGACTGTTGTTTATTCTTTCCCATGCCAACCTGATTATCCTCTTTGCAATAGCATTTGGTAAAGATCTTAAACCGACTGCTGAAAGCTCCAAATCGACCGATTCAGATAAAATAACAGCATCATAAGCCCTCTTTGACTCCTGATTGATAAAATTATTATCCTCTCTAATCAGAGTCGAAAGCCTATAAAATTGATTAACCGGATTAACTTCAAACAGCTTTTTAATTTCCGGGAACAATTCATTTCTTAAACGATTTCTGGTATATTCCGAAGACATATTACTGCTGTCGGTACGGTAATCAATTTTGTTATCTTCAAGATATTTTAAAATTTTACTTCGTGAAATATTCAAAAGAGGACGAATTATTTTTCCCTGCTTCATTGACATGCCACACAAGCCATCCATTCCGGCTCCTCTTAAAATATTAAGCATAACAGTCTCAGCTTGGTCGTCCCTATTATGGGCCACGGCAATATAGTCGGAACAGGTGTCTTTCAAAGCCTTGGCAAAAAATTTATACCTTGCCTCTCGGCCTGCTTCCTCCTCGGAAATTCCAAGTTTCTTGCTTAGTGCCTTTATATCGACAAAACAGACCTTTATGGGTATATCCCACTTTTTACATAACTCTGTTACATAGGATTGGTCACAATCAGCCTCGTGCCCTCTAAGCCCGTGATTGACATGAATTACATAGATGGTTAAGTCAAACTCATTTTTTAATTCTATAAGAACCTTCAGAAGGCAGACAGAATCCGCTCCCCCTGATACACCTACAATAATTTTATTGCCCGTATCAAGCAGATTGTGCTGTAGAATATTATTTTTTACCTGTTCAACAAAACTCTTATTATCCATTGTCCTTACCTGGCTGATTTTTGGGTTTGCTCATCATACAAACGATTACCGAATTTAGTAAATTCGGGCATCCAAGCCAATTCCACCGTTCCGGTTGAGCCATTTCTGTGCTTGGATATGATAACTTCAACAATATTTCGCTTCTCGGTTTCGTCGTTGTAATAATCATCACGGTATAAGAACATTACCATATCGGCGTCCTGTTCAATGGCACCCGACTCTCTCATATCGCTTAGTATCGGACGATGGTCAGTTCGCTGCTCAGGGGCCCTGCTTAATTGTGATAAAGCAATAATAGGCACATCGAGTTCCTTGGCCATGATTTTCAGAGAACGGGAGATTTCGGAGATTTCCTGCTGACGGTTATCATTCTTTTTCCTTCCCTCCATAAGCTGCAAATAGTCAATTACTACAAGGCCCAAACCTTTTTCCAGCTTCAGTTTCCTGAGCTTCGACATCATTTCCATAGTATTTGTACTGGCGTTATCATCTATGTATATGGGAGACTTAGCTAAAGGGCCAAGCGTATAACCAATCTTTTTCCAGTCCTCTGTTTCCAGCCTTCCGGTCCTCATTTTTTCAAGCTCAACCATTGATTCTAATGCCAAAATTCTATTAACTAACTGAGTTCTGGACATTTCCAAACTAAATATCGCAACCGGAAAATTACGCAATGCAGCATTTACTGCCACATTTAAAACAAACGAAGTTTTACCCATTGCAGGGCGGGCGGCAACTAATATAAGGTCGGAATTTTGAAAGCCTGAAGTTTTTCTGTCCAAATCAATAAATCCACTGGGAACACCGGTTAAATCACTCTTGTTCATACAGAGCTCTTCAAGCTGGGAAAAGGTTTTGTCCAATAATGAATTAATGGCTTCAAGACCTGTCCGGTTTAAACCCTGGGACAAATCAAAAACCGATTTCTCTGCTTGATTAAGAACCTCCAAGCCTTCCAGAGCACCTTCATAGCCCATATCCATTATTTTGCCGGAATTTTCAATAAGGCTTCTCAATAAAGCCTTATCCTCAATAATTGAAACATAGTGAGCCACATTTGTTGTAGTGACAACTGAATTTGCCAGATGAGCAATATAATCCATATCTCCGACCTTTTCAAGGGTTCCTCTTCGGGTCAGGACATCTGATACCGTAACTATGTCAACAGGCATACTCTCTTCATAAAGAGAAATAATCGCCTCATATAATTCCTTGTGCTTCTCCAAATAAAAGCAATCGGCTCTTAGCCTGCCACTTACTTCGGACAGCGCATTCCTGTCAATGAGAAGTGCGCCTAGAATAGCTTGCTCCGCCTCCACATGATGTGGCGGAATCCTTGATAGCTCGTCCATTATATTACCCCCGGATTATTAAGCGCCTTGTTCATTCTCAACCATAACTTTTATCTTAGTTGAAACTCCTGCATACAGCTTGATTTCAACTTCAGTTTCCCCCAAGGCCTTTATTGCTTCCGGGAGATTCAGCATTTTTTTATCTATTGCTATTTTGTGTTGAGCCTTTAATTGGTCAACAATATCCTTGCCTGTTATGGAACCAAAAAGTTTACCGTTGGCCCCTGCCTTAGATTTTACCTTAACAATAACACCGGACATTTTTGTGGCCAAGGCTTTAGCATCAGACAGTTCATTTTCCTTCCTATGCTTTTCTGCATCGTTCTTTGCTTTTGCTTCGTTAAGAGCTGCAGGTGTTGCCTCGGATACAAGACCTTTTGGGATAAGGAAGTTCCTGGCATAACCGTCATTAACTTCAACTACTTTATCCTTTTTCCCCAGTGTCTTAATGTCCTGCTTTAGAATTACTTTCATGATGCAACCTCCATAATATATTGATTTCCGTGAAATGTCGGCTGCCCATAAATTCTAAGACGCATCCCCCGTTTGTGGGATATTGCTTCGGATGCGGGACAAAGCAGACAAATCTCCGAAATATTTTTCTGTTTCATGCTCTTGTAAAAGGCCTAGGCGTATTTTTGATGATATCTGTCGCTCCATCGTCGGATAATCAATACCTATTCTTCTTGAAAGCAGGTAGCTGATTATTATTGTATCCGACAATGTATCAAGAGCTACCTCTCTTATATTTTCACAGGTTTCAGATGCCATCTCATTATAAAGCTGTGAAACCGCAAGAAGCAGGTCACCCTTTAGACTCTCTATGAGTCTAATATTTTTGGTGATATCCATTCCTTTATTATTCATTTTATCACTTCCACCCCTACTTGTCAGAAACAATTATAGCATTATAGGGTGTAGAAGTTCTAATTTCCCATGTCTGACTATGCTACAAATATCCTAGGCAATCTCTAAGTAGCCCTCGTCTGAAAACAATTTATCGCTCCGATTATATTGAAATACAGCCTATAGATTAATATCTATAGGCTGTTAGTTTAATTAGTCAGTTGTGTATGGTAATAATGCAATGTGTCGGGCTCTCTTGATAGCCACTGTCAGTTGGCGCTGATGCTTTGCACAGCAACCGGAAATTCTTCTGGGAAGAATCTTTCCCTTTTCCGACAGGAACTTTCTGATTTTCATTAAATCCTTATAATCAATATCAGTTATTTTATCGACACAGAATTGGCATATTTTACGTTTAGCCCTTCTCATGCCACCACGGCCGCCCATTCTACCTTCGCCGTTTCCCCTTCTAGGGCCTCTATCTTTTTTCATATCAGACATTTCGAAGAATGCCTCCTTCCAAGACTTTCATTTTTTTAGGGCTTACACGCTTTTTTTATATATCTCTATCTATCCGTCATGCTAAATTATTAGCCCAATTAATATACCATAAGAAAATGGTTTATGTCAATGACTATCAATTAAATCCATCACTTTTTCCTCTGGTAGGGGCCTGCTGAAAAAGTATCCCTGAATTCGCTCACAATTTCTTTCTAAAAGATAATTGTACTGATCCTCGGTTTCCACTCCTTCAGCTACAATGCTTAATCCAAGTCCGTGACCTATATCCAGAATGGATTCAATTAAAATACTTCTTTCTTTTTTTAGACCGATATCATCAATAAATGTTTTATCAATTTTTAATGTATTAATGGGGATTTTAGTCAAATAATTCAAAGAGGAATAGCCTGTTCCGAAATCATCCAATGCAATATGGATACCCTCTTCTCTTATCTTGTTTATATTATTAATTACGTTTTCCATTGATTTCATCATTACCGATTCGGTAATTTCGAGCTCAAGATTATTAGGAGGTACATCGTATTTTTTCAAAAGGGATTTAACAATCTCAAAAAAGTCTTTTTGTATAAACTGAATAACCGAGATATTCACAGACATTATTAAATCGGTATGCCCACGTTGATGAAGCTTCTTAATAAATTTTATAGCTTCTTCCAATATCCATTCGCCCAATGGAATTATAAGATGTGTTTCTTCTGCTATGGGTATGAATTTTAACGGAGATACCATTCCCATGTATTCGCTGTTCCACCGCACTAAAGCTTCAAACCCCATTATTTTTTTGTCCACTGCACGAAATTGGGGCTGATAGTAAAGAATAAATTCATTTTTATCCAGGGCCGCCTTAAGACTGTTCTGAAGGTTGAGTCTTTCTAAAATCGCATCATTCATTCCCTTATTATAAAACGCATGTTTTACTCTTTTTTCATCCGCCTTAAATTTTGCAGTATCAGCATTCTTATAAAGAATATCAAAGCTATTGGCATCCTGAGGGTAAAGAGCTATGCCTATATTTACTTCAACAAGAATATTATAGTTTTCAATAGATGTCATTCCTTCAATACGATTTACTAATTTACCTACAATTTCGGTTAGCTCATTTTTACTCTCATAGTCCCATACCATCAATGCAAAGTCATCTCCGGCCATTCTTGATATATAAGAGTTTTCTTCATTTAAACCATTGAGCCTTTCGCTAACGTCAACTAATAGCTTGTCTCCTACATCATGACCATATGAATCGTTTATAAGCTTAAAATTATCTATATCAATAATAATAATTGCTATCTTACGTTCCGGGCTGTTGGCAATTTCATAAAATTTCTCAGTTAGCTTACTGCGATTTGGCAACCCAGTTAGGCTGTCATAAAACGCAAGCCTATGTATTCGCTCTTCCGATTGCTTCTTCAAAGTAATATCGGAGTACGCTCCGGCCATTTTTATAAGTCTTCCTTTTTTATCAAATAATGCCTTCCCCACTTCATAAATCCACTTAACTCTGCCATTTGGCGTTTGTACACGGTATTCACATTCATAATGGGGAGTACGTTTATTAAAATAATCAGATAAGGCTTTCCCGGATATTGCCCTGTCCTCTTCCAGAATTAAATTCAATCTAGATGCGCTTTCATTTCCTTGGATTTTATCTTTTTCAATTTCTAAAATATCATACCATTTCTGAGAATAGAAATATGTATCGTTAGTAGCATCCCAATCCCAAATACCAATATTTGAAGCATCGACAACCAAGTTGTGTCTTTCATCCTTTTCCTGTAGCAGCATTTTTTGCTTAATAAGCTCTTCCAGCTGATCCTTAAGCTCCTCTTCCGAGGCCGCCAGCTCTTCATAAACTGCGGAAAGTTCCTCATGCTTTTCCATCATCTGCATCTCTGACATTACACGCTCGGTTATACAAACTCCCATTAGCTCATAAACAGGTGTCGGGCTTTCCTTGTCCAAAATATTAATACTAAACACAACATATTCCGTTTCACCGTTAGCCGCTATCATGCTTAGTTCGAAATTTTCCTTTTCGGAGCCATTTTTATATGCTTCCAGTGCATTTTTTAGCTTAATTTGTTCCTTTGGAGAAAGTAAATCGTAAATACGGAAGGTCTTAATAATTTTATTCGGATCATATCCCAGCTTTTCAGCGGCATTTACATTGAATTCCAAAATAACCCCGTCATCCAGAAAAGATATAATAATAATATTAGCTGTTTCAACAGCGTTTCTGAGAGTTCCTTCCTCTCTTTTTATTTTTCTGTTAAGAGCCACAAAATAGAAATTAATAAGTATTAAGCATAAACTAAAGGCACAAACAGCAACAGCAACAACAATAACAATAGGACTTGTTGCACTGAAGGCATCTGTCGTGGGGGCAGCAGCAGCAAAAATCCAAGGAACATTATTAATTTTTGTGAAACCTGTTATCTTTTTTTGACCTTTGTAAAAATATGAACCCGCTCCTGTCTCGCCTTGTGTCATCCTTCTTTCTATCTCTACTAATTTTTTGTGTTTGGAATTATAATTTGCAGCATTTATGGATAAGACTTCATCTCTAACAAGAATTCTGTCATTGTGAGCAACTATAACTCCTTCCGAGTCGATTATATATCCATAGCCTTCTTTGCCAAACGTAATATCTTCAACCGTTGAGCATAAATCCTCAATTGAAGATATTATAGATACAAAGCTTTTTATGTTTTCTTCATTGATAACAGGGATTGTAAAAATTATTGAGGGAATTTCCTCATAAAATTTAATATCCGTTGTTTCAATAGACTCTTTGCCTTGCTTTGCTTCTACGAAAAATTTTTCGTTGCTTACATTGAATTCCCTTCCGGAGTCATCATACATCAAGCCTTCTGCTGTAATATACGCAAGCTCGATATTATCATTTGACTCATCTGATTCTTTCAAATAATTTATCTTATCATCAATTGAGTATTTATCGCTGTAGATTATTTCTATTCTTGATAGAATTTTAAGCCTTTCTAAATTCCAATTAATCTTATGTTCAACAGTTTTTGCACCCATCTTTGCAATTTCAATTAATGATTGTTCAACCATATTATTAAGGTAGGTATTTGTATAAATAATTGCAAATACTCCAAAAATCAATGAAATAATAATTGAGATAATATACTTTCGAGTGTGTTTTAGAGATTTAGCCAAACTCTTCATGAGGTCCCCCAGTGAATGTATTTTACTACTACACAAAATAAGGAAAACAATTATTATTACCCGTAAGTCGAGCTCTTTAAACACTTTTCCCTAAATCTCGTTAATATATTTTATTTTTTACTATATAAGAAATGAATTATCAAAAACCGCCGGCAATCTTTTACGAAAACCGGCAGTTCTGTTATTTTACAAGCTTCAGGACAATAAGGACTTATTTATTTTTATCTTCCCCGTTAATTATTTCTGCTTTTGCGGCAGCTTTTTTTGCAGATCGTTTCTTGCTTCTTCTTATGATACTAAATGCAATCACCAGTATAATTATAAATATAATTATATTTATCCATGAATATATCAGCCAAATAAGGAAATCCTCAAAACCTCTCTTGAAATTATCCACGGATTCCGTAAATGTGCTGGAAATTCTTTCGCCTAGTGTCTCCGGTTCCGGCTTAGTCTCAGTTTTATTAGTCACTTCTTCAATATAAACAGTTATTCTGCTGAATGAAACTAAACGGTCATAATTTTTTATGGTATTTTCAAGGCTCTCAACCTCATAGCGAACCTCGGCTATTCTTCTTTCAAGTGTAATAACATCCTCCAGCTTTGTTGACTTTGCCAAGATATCCAAAAGGGTCTCTTCCTGAACCTTTAAAGTTCTTATTCTGGTTTGTGCGTCATAGTATTGATCGGTTATATCAGTTCCTTTTGAAGATGATTCTAAAACCGTTCCGATGCTCCCCATGCTTTTGAGCACTAATTCAAAGCTCTCGGCCGGGACTCGTATTATGTAGCTTGCAGTTCTCAATGCTCTTGAATTTTGGCTTTTTCCCCTTACATTTCTAGCCTCAGCAAAGCCCCCAAAATCTTTTATCATCTGATCCATAGCATTGACAGAATCATCAAAGTCCAAGGTTTCAAGAGAAACATCGCCGTCCATGATTACCTTGCGCTGGCTCATTATGTTATCTGCAGAAACTTTTTCTTTGTAATCATCACTTTCACCAAGGCCGCTTCCGCCGGATTCGTAACCATCCGGTGCCGGTGCCGGTGCCTGAGGTGCTGCTTCCGCATAAGAATTTTCATAGCCCACGCTTTCATCACGGGACGCTTTGTCATATGCG
>CAYUZC010000003.1:0-7273 GCA_964449525.1 uncultured Ruminiclostridium sp. | reverse complement strand
CTCCTCCTTATCTCTTCTATATAATTTGACACCGCAAGTGTAAAAAAGTTCATTTATAAAAATTATATCATGTATAATAAGTTTAATAATACTTACTTTAAGAATACATAAATATACCAACAGGAGTGATTTATTAAAATGCGATTATATTTAATACGCCATGGAGACCCGGACTACGAAAATGATACTCTTACCCCTGCCGGTATACTTGAGGCTAAGGCACTGGCAAAGCGTCTTAAAAACGAAGGTGTAGATAAGATTTATCATTCTCCCCTTGGTCGTGCTCGTGAGACTATGAGCTACACGGCAGAGCTTACAGGCATAAAACCAGAGTTACTGGAATGGACAGAGGAGATATACTATTATTTAGAGGTTGAGGGGTGGGGTGAAACCCATGTTTTCAATATCCCGGGCGAAGTAGCTCGTTCCATAAAGGAGGGTGAATATCATGATAATTGGTACCTCAGATCCCCTTACAACGATCCGGGGTTATTAAAAATTACTGAAAATATTCAAAACCAGTCCAATCTTTTCTTTGCAGAACACGGATATAAAAAGGAAGGCAATCTTTACCGTATAGAAAAACCAAACAGTAACAAAATTGCTGTTTTTGCGCATGCTGCATTTGGTTTAGCGTGGCTCTCACAGCTTCTTGCAATCCCCACCAACATTATGTGGTCAGGCTTTTGGCCTGCCACAAGTTCTGTGTCAACGATACTGTTTGAAGAAAGATCCTCCACCTGGGCTGTTCCGCGTTGCTTAGGCTTCGGTGATATTTCTCATCTTTACGCAGAAAACTTGCCTGTTAACCCGAGAGGTTTGATGAGTAATTTTTATTGATATAACTAGTACCTGTCATTGTATAAAAATCTGTTATATGCTTGTTCCTTAGCTTCCGCGGGAAAGGAATGGGCATCTTCAAATACCGTTTTATCTAAATATGATGTCCAGGTACTAAAAACCCTGAAAGTTTAATGCTTTCAGGGTCTCGTTTTTCTTTGGCGCGCCCAGCAGAGATCGAATCCACAACCTTCTGGTCCGTAGCCAGACGCTCTATCCAGTTGAGCTATGGGCGCATATATTGCGCTTTAAGTGTTGTACACACTATAAAAGACGCATTTAATATGATAATACAAACATCAGAAAAAATCAATAGTAATTTCATCAAACCATTTTTAAAATAAGCTTTGCAGGAAGCTTGATCTGTAATATTTCAGGCTAAAACATATCCCGCCTCCATAGTATGAAAGCTATTATAAGCGACACTGCTGCTGAGCCTGCAAGTACATAAAGCCACATAAAAGGATTTTCCTGCATAGGAAGGTTAAAATTCTGCCCGAAAAAGCTGTAAACCATATTCGGAATAGCCATTACAATGGTCATAGCCGCTAGGAATTTCATAACCTCATTTTGGTTATTGGAAATTATAGAAGCAAAGGCATCCATTGTTCCGCTCAAGATTGAGCTGTATATATTGGCCATTTCAATGGCCTGCTTATTTTCTATAATTGTGTCATCAAGAAGATCTGCATCTTCCTCATACATCTTGATGAATTTTCCGGTTAAAAGCCTTTCCAAAACTGTTTCATTAGATTTTAATGAAGTATTAAAATATACTAAGCTCTTGCTTAAATCTAAAAGCTTGTACAACTCCTTATTCCTCATTGATTTATGGAGTGTTTTTTCTATTAACTCACTCTTTCTGTCAATATGCTTCAAATACTTTAAATAATCTGCGGACACATAATAAAGGAACTGCAAAATAAATCGTGTTTTTTTATAAGTATAAAGATCTCTAATCTGCCCGTTTCTGAATCTCTCCAACACCGATGACTGCTTGCTACTGATGGTAACAATATAGTCGTCCCTCACTAAAAGAAGCCCCATTGGTACTGTTTCAAACTTAATAGATTGATCATCCTCATAAACATATGGTACGTCAATAATGATAAGGGTCTGGTCCTCATCAACGTCAATACGTGGTTTTTCCTCATCATCAAGAGCATCTCTTAAAAAATTCTGTTCCAAGTCAATGTTTTTTACCACCAAATCTATTTCTTCCTCGGTGGGAGCTACAAGATTAATCCAACAGCCCTTTTCCATATAGTCCAGGCTTACCAGTTCATGGCCAACAGCCTGTGTCTTATAGATTTCCAGCATAGGACTCACCTACTTTCTATATAATCACCCCTCAAAGAATTTGCACTTGAAAAGAGTATAAATAGTTAGATTATGGTCTTTCGGTAAAATTAAACTCAATTAATTCTTATATTGAAAAAAGTCCGCCGGAGCGGACAAAATCATTATTTTTCATAATGATTACACTCCCATCATTGAGCTTTGGCACTATACGGCTTAGGTCTTAACCAGCTACATTAAACAAAACCTTAATTCGGTAATGTCTGTTTACCCATTGGAGTCTCTCGACTTTTCCGGGCAGCAGCGTTTTTCCGTATAGGAGCCTCACCTAATAGAGAATAAATTTACCTGTAATCATCTCAATTATAGACATTATTACAGGGTACGTCAACTTGTTTTTCGTTCATTTGCTTTATTGTATTGGATGAAGATGGTATTATATACTTAAGACGGTTGACTTGGATTTTTTATTTAATCAGGGGTGTTCTTATGAGAATTGGTCTTGTTATAGGGAACTTGGAAGATGAGTATTGTAATCGAATAGCCAATTTCATAACTCAAGAGATTTCATCGTTGAATGCCAATATAGTAGTGTTTGATTGTACTGATTTTGATAACGAGGCGCCTTTACACTATGTATCTAATACACTTGGAATGATTACCGGCTGTGAATGCCTGGATGGAATAATAATTGCCACCAGCACTTTTTTATGCCAAAACATAGAGGAACTGATAGGAGAACTTGTAAAAAAAACGTCTATTCCCGTTGTTTCTATGGGAATTCCTATAGAAGGCATCCCCTCTGTGGTTCTCGATTATACTTCCGCCTTTGATGGAATAATCTCTCATTTTATATCTCATGATATTAAAGATTTCGCTTATATAAGCGGTGCGTTGTCACGACCTGTTTTTACACTTCGTTACAATGCTTTTTTATCTTCAATAAAGAAAGTCGACCTAGTGATTCCACCACATTTGATATTTGAGGCTACAAACGATTATATGTCAGGCTATAATTGTGCAAAAAGACTTGCCCCTATGATAAAAAACGGCTCGGTAAAAGGAGTTATTTGTGCCAGTGACCATTTAGCGATTTCAGCTATCAGGTACTTTGCCGAAAATAACATAGCTGTGCCCGATGATGTAAAGATATCCGGATTTGATAATACCGGAAATAGATACTGTCCCACCCCGTACCTTACAACTATTAATAGAAATTTAGAACAGATCTTTAAGAAATCAATATCTGTTTTGTTTGAACAAATTTTTGGTAACAACAGCTCATTGACATATTATTTAGCTCCCGAGCTTATAACGGGAACATCCTGCGGTTGTGAAAATAATTCTCCGGTTGTAAATAAATTGTATATCCCCTGGTCAAGGTTTAATGGATTAAGAGCTACGCTTAATCCATCAGATTCCGGTAGCATTATTCCAAAACTTACCCCATATTTTAATGAAAATAATATTAACCAATGTTATATTGTTAAATATTGTAATCCCATTGAATTTGAAAATCCATCTTTTGACCCGGAAATGCAAAAAGGAATCTTATATTATGGGTTTTCTGAAGGTTTAGAGGTTACCTGTACCAAACCTTTTCCAACTTCAAATATACTCCCCAGACATCTTTTGAATGAAATTAAAGAGCCTATGCTAATCCGACCAATCTTTATAAACAAAATAACATTCGGTTTTTTATTTATTTCTATGTCAGAGTATATCGCACCTTTAATTAATGATTTAACTGATGAATTATGCCAGCATCTTTCGGGCTTCTATTTTGTCCAGGAATATATGAGGCTTGAAAATAAAAACACCAAGACTCATGAAAGTCTGATGCTCTCAAACAAACGTCTAAATGAATTAACTGTAAAAGATAACTTGGACAAGCTAGTTAACGTGCGTCATCTTGCCTCTAACATGCTTCAGAGGCGCCAAGGCACAACCGGGGATTACATTTTGATGATTGTTGAAATAGATAATTATTATCAAATTAATGAACGCTATGGCTTTTCCGAAGGCGAGAACGTTATCTCCTGTGTTTCAAACATCCTTGCCGGTTCAATCAGAGATGATGATTATTTGTCTCATCAAAGCGTTGAGCGTTATGTCCTTTTGGTGAAAAACATTCAGCAAAATCCCATCAAAACCATCGGCAGACGATTTATCCAAGCTCTTGATAAACTAAACCAGTCAATTGATAAGCCTTATGACATAAGCTTTTGCTGGGGGTATGCAGCTGCAAATATGGACAGCAACATAGACGATGCATACAGAAAAGCCGAGGAAATACTCTTGGAAGAAAAACAGAAAAGAGTAAATCCCTCATAAACGAATATGCTTAATTGATTCTTTCTAATATCCAGTTTTGAATAGTCTCTCTGACCTTTTCTCTTTCTATGTCATGATGAAGCTCATGATAGCAACCTTCCCATTCAATATACGTGCATGATACCGGTATATTTTTGATAAAGGCCCTGCTACCTTCTATTGAGCATACATGGTCTTCAGTACCATGAAGCAATAATAGTTCTTCATGCTCCTCATGAGCTTTATTCAGAATTTCCTTAGCTGATTCAAAACAATCAAGGCCGGTTTTTACCGAAACATAATCGTGATACAAGCTGTCTCTGTCACAATCAATCTGGCTTTGGTCGCTGGAAAGTTCCTTAGTGTCAAGTCCGTTTTTTACGCACAAATCGGGAACAATTCTAGATAGTAGCTTTGATGCTAAAAGCTTAAAGCCTGATATTTGATTATAAAGTATTATCCAAGGCGAAGTTATTATATAACCTCTGGGTCTGAATTTTCCGCAGAGCCTGTGTTGGAGGCCGATATTCCCTCCCATACTATGTCCATATATAAACAACGGTGCCTCAGGATATATGTTTTGTATGGTCTCACAAAGGGAATCCACATCTTTTAATATAAGGTCTCTTGGAGCTGTATGCCCTCTTTTGCCCGGAGACTTGCCGTGGCCTCTTAGATCCATGCCAAATACACCCACGCCTTGAGATGCAAGATTCTCTGCAAGCTCACCGTATCGTTTCATGTGCTCACCAAGACCATGGATAATAATCATAACAGCTTTAACACTGTCTTTATTATCTGGCTCCCATGAAAATCCCTGTAGCTTCGTTTTATCAGTAGTATTTAATATAAATTCATTGAGCATAAAAATCACCCTATATTATTTACCCATTTTATGCTTATATCAACAATCAATCCTGTCTTAGTGCTTTAATGACACTCAGTTTCATAGCCCTTCTGGAAGGTAGAACTCCTGCTATTAAACTTGCGACAGGCGAAAAAATAAGAGCTACTGCCGACAGCCAAATAGGTATGTATGAAGAATCCAGTTTTACTTCGCCCTCAGGGGTCCAAATTACCGAGCTTCCTAAATTTACATTGAACTTATTTAACAGGAAGGACAAAAGGTAGCTGAGAGCTATCCCTAGGATTCCGCCGAATACACCTATCCACCAGGCTTCCATCATAAACAGTCGTTTAATATCCTTTAGTCTGGCTCCTATTACCTTGATAATACCAATCTCGCGGGTACGCTCATAAATGGACATATACATAGTATTGGCAATACCGATGGCTGCGATTATGAATGACATTATGCCGATACCCAAGAGTATCTGGCGTAGGCCTGCCGATTGTTGCTTCATATCATCAAGCATTTGTATGGGGCTGTAGCACTCATATCCCAGCTCTTTAATATCATCCATGATGTTAACAACCTCATCTATATCGTCAGCCTTGACAATTACACGCTCATATCCTTGGTCGCTACCTCCGCCGAGCCCCCCTATTGCGGAAACTGAAACAGCCCCATAGCTATACATCATTTTCCCTCCGCCACCACCGGATGAATTGCCGTTTTGTTTATTCCATTTTTCAATTTCCTTCTGATATTCTTTCACAGTTTCAAAAGGCATTATAATAGACCAATCATATTCAGAACCGCTTTGACCCACCGTACCTACGGCTTCAACCTTAACGGGCTTTGCTTTAACCTTTGGCTGCTCCATTCCCGGCTGAGGTTTTTCGCCATAATTCATATCCCAGCTTATGGTGACTTTCTCATCCATGAGATTAAAGTCTTCCGGAGCAGGTTCCCAACGATAACGGGAGGCTTTTGGATTATAGAAATTCTGAGCGACATATTCACCGACCACCATATGGTTAGTGTCACCTTCCTGCAATGGTCGGCCTGAAATTATAGGTATGTCAAGAAGCTGGAACATCTCGGCTTTGATTCCTATGATATTGGCATAGCTGACATATTTGTCTGCTATCATCTTAATATTAAGATTCATAACCGGGGTAGCTCCCTGTACACCTTTCATCATTTCAAACTTAGCTATCATATTGTCATTCAATGGCAGTACATCATTTCCGTCCGGGGTCTTCCCGCCCTGATTGTAATTATAGACCTGTATCTGCATTATATTTCCCATTTGGCTAACCTGAGCCATGAAGTTTCTTTCCATGGCAATACCCAAAGAAAGCATGATAACAATAGCACAACAACCAATCATAACTCCCATAACGGTTAGAAAGGTACGAAGCTTGCGACGCCACAGGTTTTTAATGCTAAGAAAAAGCGTATCCAATAGCTTCATTAAAACTCAAACTCCTTGTCCTTCTTTCGCTTACGTGCAACTAAAATAATTGTCACAACAGTTCCTATAACCACAACCCCAATGATAATGTAGAACCATATGCTTTTAAAGAAGCCACCTTGAGTTGGTTCTTCCATACCGGGCATTCCGGGGCCATCCACAGGAAACCCCTCGTCAGGAGGCATCATCATTTCCATGACATTCATGGAGATATCTTTTATAACCTCTTGTACTTTCCCACTGCCATTCTCATATTGGAATATTATCCTGCCGTTCGCAGGTCCGACCATCATAGGAATAAGGTTTAGTTCAAAATATTCAACTCTTCCCGATTCAAAATTACCAAAGTAATTGCTCTTGGGCTGGGCATCAAAATCACCTTCAACATTGAGCTTCACATTATAAATATCTGTTTTACCCAAATTATACATTTCAAAGCCCATATAAACAGGCTGACCCATATACGCTTCCGGTGGCAATGAGATCTCTGAAACTTCAAA
>CAYUZC010000002.1:22403-23851 GCA_964449525.1 uncultured Ruminiclostridium sp. | reverse complement strand
AAAGAACATAAAGACAAAGAGAAACATACAAAGACTGATAAATCAGTGCGAACTCATATTATCAAGCCTAAACCCGTGAAAGAACTGATCAGGAATAAAGATGCAGAGGATAAGAATAAAGCAAAGAATGATAATAAGGAAAAGCTAAAAGAGAGTAAACAGCCCGATGACAAAGACCCAAAAAAAGATGAAAAGGACAAAGGGCAGGAGGCTGACTCTACTGAAACTCAGAGTAAAGAAAATTCCGGCAAAAGTAAAAGAGAAGGAAGAGAAAATAAAGATAACTCAATTTCTGAGTTTTATTATGATATAAATGTGAGTAGTTCAATTGAGGAAAATATTGATAACCTAAAAAAAATTTTTCATCTGCCGGTAAATCAAGATGTAATAATCAGAGAATTTAAAATAGCACGAAAAATTGAGGCATGTCTTGTTTTTATCGATGGAATGATAGATAAAGACATAATTGTTCAGTTTACCCTTCCTCAACTTATGGATGCTTGCGCCCTAGACGGCTTTGAAGACGGATGCCCAATGGATTACATTGAGGAAAATATTCTTTCTATTCATCAATTAGTTAGGATGAGTAAATTTAAAGAAATCGTTCCTCAAGTGCTTAGTGGATTAACAGTTGTTTTCATCGATGGCTGTGATGAATGCTTAGTTCTGGAAAGTCGCGGATATGAAAAGCGAGATATTAGCGTTCCAGCAACCGAGACGGTGGTAAACGGAGCCCAAGAGGGTTTTACAGAGAACTTGCGTACAAATATAACTTTAATAAGAAGGATTGTAAAAAACGAAGCCTTAATTACTGAGTTCAAGATAATTAGCAAAACTAATAATATTTTAGCGGCTCTTCTTTATATGGATGATATTACTAATAAAAAGATTGTTGATGAGATTAAACGACGTGTTGATAGCCTTAATATAGATTATATTTCGGGTAGCGGAATGTTGGAACAACTTATAGAAGATAAGAGTTTAATGCTCTTTCCACAGGTAATTTCAACAGAACGGCCTGATCGTGTAGCTTCTTTTCTGATGGAGGGGAAGGTAGCTTTGGTTTGTGAGGGAACACCCTTCGCCTTAGCAATGCCAATAACTTTTTTTGATCTTTTTCATACTTCAGAAGATTCAAATCTTCGCTGGCAATATGGGACCTTTCTGAGGATTGTGCGTTTGATAGGAATACTTATCGCACTATTGCTTCCAGGCATATGGACCGCACTCATCCTGTTTCACCAAGAGATGATTCCGACCTCACTGCTGTCTTCAATAGTAATATCTCGTGCTCCTGTGCCATTTCCCTTTATAATTGAATTTCTCCTTATGGAATTATCCTTTGAGCTTATCCGTGAAGGAGGAATTCGTGTTCCAGGTATAACAGGAAATACGCTGGGTATAATCGGAGCTCTGATTTTGGGGCAATCGGCAGTTTCGGCTGGTCT
>CAYUZC010000002.1:0-22393 GCA_964449525.1 uncultured Ruminiclostridium sp. | reverse complement strand
AGTCAGTCCCAGCCTTATCATTATAGTTGCTGTTACAGGCTTGGGGAATTTTGCCATACCAAACTATTCATTGGCTTTGGCAGTCAGAATAGCTCGCTTCCTTCTTATAGGATTTGGTGCGGTTGGAGGCCTTTTTGGGATTTCAGTAGGGTTTGCGATTCTTTGTGCATTATCTTTAGGTATGAAATCCTTTGGGGTACCGTTCTTCACCTCTATCGCACCTCAGACCAGGCAGAATCGTGACAAAATTATAAGAGGGCCTCTTCATAATCAAGATAAAAGACCGGATAACTTAAATACTCAAAATGAAAAAAGAATGGGCGATAACCCCAGAGGATGGGTAACATCAAAACCGGGAGGGGGCCAGGGTAATGCTCAAGGAAGGTAATTTCGGATACCATGAGGCTATAAGCCTATTAGTTATTACTATTTTAGCAAAAACTTTTTTTACAAGCCCGGCTATTCTGGTAGAAATCGTTGGAACTGCCGGGTGGTATATGACTCTTGTTTCGGTATTGATAGCAATTTTTGCTTTTATGTTTCTATACCTGTTACTGAAACGCTTTCCAAATAAAAATATTATGGAGATTGCAGATCTGGTTTTAGGCAAATGGGGGAGTTTGATTTTTTCTTTACTCTTCGGAGGCTTTTTATTGTGGACTGCCAGTATTAGTATCAGGGAATTTGCAGAAGTACTGAAGGTATATGTACTTCCAGAAAGTCCTCTCAGCTTCATTATGGTATTATTTGTAATAACAATTATAGTTTTATCTTTTATGGGTCTAGAAACAATTGCAAGGTTTGCTAAATTCATTATATATATTCTGGGTGTAGGATTCATTTTGGTTGTTCTGCTCTCAACTCAAAATTTTGTACCCCGGCACCTGTTTCCATTGTTGGGATATGGGTTGGACACAACTATAATGCATGGATTATTACGAAGCTCGTTTTATGGCGAGATAGCGATCATTGGTGTAATAGCTTCATCACTACAAGGTCATAAAGAAATCAAAAGGATTGGGCTCTCAACCTTATTGATTTCGGGTTTTTTAACCAGCTTTACTCTATTAGTATTTACATTGGTTTTCCCTTATACTGTGGGACAAGAACTTACGTCCCCCATGTATGAGATGGCAGCGCTTATTGATTATGGAGGGTTTATGCAACGTATGGAACCGATTTTTCTTTTTCTTTGGAATTTCGGAACTTTTGTTGAAGTTTCATTAATCTTCTACGCAACACTCATGATTTTTTGCCATGCCTTTAGGATTGAGGATAAACGTCCGATTATTTTGCCCATGGCCACAACTTTGTATAGTTTAAGTTTCATTCCTAAAAGTATTTCTGAAGTTACGTCCGGATTAGTGCAAACGTTAAGATCGTGGGGATGGGTTATTTATTATGTACCCTCTATTATCATTTTAATAATTGCTTTGATACGGAAAAAGAAAGGAGACTCTCAAAATGCGTAAGAGAACTCTTATTCTTACATGTCTGTTCCTTCCGCTCTTTATTACCGGCTGTTTTGATTCTCATGAGATCGGCGATTTCGCCTACGTAACAGCTTTAGGGTTAGAGCAAGGCATTTCGGACACTATGCGCATAACATTTCAAATAGCTAAATTTGGTAAAAGTGGTGGAAGTAGTGGTGAAGGCGAAGGTGGAGGAGAAAGCGAAGAAATGGAAACTATTACACTAGATTCCTCATCTTTGAATTCAGCTATTTCAATAGCTAATACGAACGTTTCCAAATACCTGAACTTTATGCACCTTAAAGTTATTGTGATTTCTGAGGATATGGCAAAAAGCGGTAAGGTAAGAGAGTGTATGGCTCCTATTGTGCGTTATCGCCAAATACGTAGAACAACAAATGTAATTGTATGCAAAGGTAAGGCTGAAGAATTCGTTAGTGCCCTAAAACCTTATTCGAGTGAATTGATTACGCAGACAATCGAGGAGTTGATTGAAAATTCAAGAATTACAGGTTACTTTCCAAAAATAAACTTAAATGATTTCTATGATGGTATGAAAGCCCCGTACCATGCACTCCTTGGTATTTATGGTGCCGTAAATAAGGAAGATAATTTGAAGATTGAAGGAACTGCCTTTGAAGGAGAATCAGATATTCAAGGTGATTATTATGCAGGAGACATACCCCGTAAAGGAGGGCCGGAGGTAGAACTATTTGGTTCAACAGTGTTTGATGGAGATAAAATGGTAGGCAAACTGACCGGATTCGAAACACAGATGTTGCTCCTTGTGTTAGGTGAACTAAAAAGGGCGTCTTTCTCTATAACAGATCCTGAAAAACCAGAAAACACTGTTCCAATTGATATTACAGAATTTGATAAAACCGAAATCAATATTGATTTAAAAGATGGAAGGCCAAAAATCCAAGTCAAATTAAAAATGGAGGGTAATATTGCATCTATTCAGTCAAGTATGCATTATGAAGCTCCTGAAAAAATGCCAATAATAGAAGATGCAATAGAAAAATATTTGGTTGAAGGAATAGAAAGAACATTTAACAAATGCAAAGAATTTAAAACTGATGTTTTTAATTTCGGGACAACTGCGGTTCTTCAATTTTGGACAATACCTGAATGGGAGGAGTATAGTTGGCTGAGCAAATTTCCAGAGTCTGAACTCGAGGTTGAAGTTGATTTCACCATAAGGCGTACCGGTAAAATTTTGAAGAGTGAACCAATATATTCATCGGAGGGGAAAAAATGATTATCTATCTGGGTTTTATATATATTATTCTATCTTCATTATATACCTTCAGCTATGCAAAACAGGCATGGAAAGATAATAAGCTGGCTTCTTTGGGCGCTGTTATACTGGTGTTTATTTCAATGGGAGTCACTATTTTTATATATTTAAGAACGTAAAAAAAGGTTGTATCAAATAGAATGTGTCACCCTTCGCTTCGCTCAGGATTACCGCCTATTTTGAGACAACCCGTACTGAATAAAATATACCCTTTATTGTGAATAAGAAAGTTACCGACTTATTTTAGGAGCCCTGCTTATTCCTCCTCTATGTGAATAACGCTTACAGGACAACTCTCAGCAGCTTCCTGAGCCATGTCTTCCTCTTCCTCCGGGATTTCGTCAACATAGACCTCTGCTAGATCCTCATCATCCATTCTAAATACCTCAGGGCAAGTGCTTGCGCATAATCCGCAAGAAATACATCCATCTCTGTCAATCCATGCTTTCATTTTGAATTCTCCTTTACACATTTATTTCACATTTTTTATATTATACCCGTATTAATAATGATAAAACACTAAGATTTATTTATCCTTCATGATTTGCCTTAAACTCAACAATCGAGATATCATTTATTGTAATAGGGCTGTCTAAAGGATTGTATCGATTATTTATAAGATCCAGAAGCGCATTTTCATATGGTAGCCAATAGGATAAGCTGTTTACAGTACTGGCTACACCGGGAACCATATCGGTTTCGATACCGCTTAAAGGTATATTCTTAGCTTCATTGGCTAACCATAACATTTCATTAATATCGATATCAGTTTTAACATTTTCGCTGATTATTTCGACCAAATCCGGTATTTTTAAAATATTATCAGCTTTAAGGGTTTGTTTGGCCAATTCTTTTAATAATTTCTGTTGTATGGCAATTCGGTCAATATCCCCCTCAGGGTAGTTGCGGAAACGAGCCAGATTGACAGCCTGTTCTCCGTCTAAATGCTGATATCCTTTTTTAAGGTGAATATAAAGATCCTGTGTTGGGTCCTCATAATTCATATTTCTTGGTATATCAAAGTATACCCCCCCAATTGAGTTGATAATTTTTTCAATTCCTTCAATGTCAAACAGAACGTAACGGTTTACATAAAAGCCTGTCAGACTTGCTACGTCTTTCTCGAACTGTTCAATCCCACCAATATTAAATGATGAGTTTATTTTTTTTGACTTTCTGTCTGTATCAAGCATTGTATCTCTTGGAATATTTAAAATACGGATATTTTTATTCCCTATATCCAGCCTTACAAGCATAATAGTATCTGTGCTATCAGAGACTTTATCTCTTCCCGCGACAAGAAAGGTATAAACGGTTTCTTTTGGGGGGTCTTTAGGAAGGGGTTCATTTTCTATAACAATTGGCACATCTTTATTAACGCGTCCTGATAAATTAATGGTATTGTTTCCTTCCGGTGCCCGCATGCTAAGCTTCAATGAAATTAAAAATATTGAAACAGCAACTGCTGTTAATAAGCACCAGAACATTATTTTTTTCTTTAAAGGCTTCTTTTTCTTATCCATTTAATATCCTTCTCGATTTCTAAGTATTACTATTTTATATCAATAATTGTATAATTAAAAGTATTAACCGAGAAATAACCTGATATACTGATAGGAACTCATTTTATGCACCTTTACAAGGGAAATCCTATTTAGTATGCAAAAATATAAAAATTGATATCCAGCTGAACGGTTGGGGCGATTATTGGACAGCACTGGATGCCGCAGCTTCTGCAGGCACTCTGCCCGACACATTCTGGATGCATTCCAATAACATCTACAAGTATGCTTCCAACGATATGTTAATGAATTTGAATGATATAAAGTCAGTTATAGTATTGTATATTCTTTAATATGTTGTTTATCCGGTTTGTTGTATTTTGTAATAGACTTTGATATTATGGTTTTATTAAATTCCATAGAAAACACAGCATGACGCTGTTTGCCATGAAGTAATCTATAGATGCTCTTTACCGTAATAAGTATTATTATTTAAAATCAAAGAAATCTGGAAAGGTAGAGAATATGAAAAAAATGAAAATACATGGTATTAACAAAGTAAGTTTACAAACAAAGTTAATACGCTTGTTTTTTGTGACATCTATAATTCCAATTTTTATTATGAGTTTATTTTTTTACTACAATATCTCTGACACTTTGAGAAAAAATACAGAAGAATTGACAATTAATAATTTAGAGCAAACAGGTAATAGCTTAAAAATAAAACTTGAATCATATGAAGACTTACTCTATCAAATGTATACCGATGATAATATTGTATCTTTAGTAGACAAAATAAATAATGATGAAGATCTGCCTGTATCAATCAATCAGTTAAGAAGGCATATGAGGGGATTAATGTATACTAAGGAACATATGCGCTCTATTACAATAATAACCAGTGAAGGCATTATTATTACTTATGATCAATTGACATCTGTAACAAACAGGAATTCGTGGATTGAAAACTTTAGTATCACTAAAGATCAGATATATGAAAAGGTATCAAACGATAATAACACTCATTTATTCCCGACCGAATACGGGGTGAATTTTGCGAATGAAGACTATTATCTGCTTCATATTGCTCATCGTATTATAGATTATAAAGATCTTCAGAAGAAAAACGGTATAGTAATTATAAGTATAGATGAAGATTTATTAAAAGAGGTTTGCCTTACTCAGGATGATTCAGAAGAGGATGCCAATAACTATAATTTCATTGTTGATGAAAACGGGAGAATTATTTCTTACATAAATAAAGAGGTATTGACCAAAAAGGTTGTTAATCCGGATTTGCCAATCGAGGAAAGAAGAGAAGCTTATTCGAAATTTATAACCAATGAAAGTTCAGTTGAAAGAGAATATATTACAACTTACGTTTATGAAGAAAAAGAATTATCATGGGATATAGTAAATGTATCCAATCAGAAAAATATTTTGAGAAAGCTAAATACTCAACAGAAGATTATTATTTCGATAAGCTTTTTATCCTTAGTTATTGTAATTGGTCTAACTTTCTTATTATCCAATCAATTATCCTATTCAATAAAAAATGTCGTAACAACAATGAATGAGGCAAGTTCCGGAAATTTTGATACCCGAGTAAAGATCGATACGAAAATGCCACTTGAAGTTGAATCAATAGCCATTAAATTTAATGATATGCTTGGAAAACTTGGAGAAGCAAGAGGAAAAGAAAAAGAAGCCGGAGAAAAACAACGTGTGGCAGAGATAAAAGCTTTGGAGGCACAAATTAATCCGCATTTTCTATACAATACATTAGACACAATAAACTGGATGGCCATAGATAAGAACGAATTTAATATCAGTAATGCGATTACATCTTTGGCAACCATATTAAGATATGCCATTACAAGAAGTAATGAGATGGTTGAAGTCAGAGATGAGGTGGAATGGCTCAAAAAATATATATATTTGCAACAAACAAGACTGAAAAACAGATTTCATTGTGAAGTAAATGTAGAACCTGAAGTCATAGACTTCAAAATTCATAAACTGCTTTTGCAGCCGTTTATCGAAAATGCAATTGTTCATGGTTTTGAAGGTATGAAACGGGAACACATATTGAATATTAACATTAGTTTAGAAGATGATTTTCTTTGCATTATTATAAAAGATAATGGAAAGGGAATTGAGCCTTCTACTGTAGAAAGCTTTAATGATGGGGATTTTCAGAAATCGGAAAACAGCGGCCATATAGGTGTAGAAAATGCTATATCTAGGTTATATATGTATTATGGAGAACGGACGAGAGTTAGGTTTACCAGTGTATTAGGGGAGGGAACCGAGGTAACTATTCTTATACCACAAGGGGGGATAATATGAGAATTGTAGTTATAGAAGATGAAATAAGGATTAGGGAAGGAATCTGCAATTTGATAGGGAGAATGTTTCCAAATCACCAAGTGGTAGGAAGCGCAGAAAATGGTGAAGAGGGTCTCGCTCTTATATTACAAGAAAATCCTGATTTAATTATCACAGATGTTAAGATGCCTTTAATGGATGGCCTTAAAATGCTTTCTATAGCATATGAAAGTGAAAAGAAGATAAAAAGTAAAGCAATTGTTTTAAGTGCGTATGCTGAGTTTTCATATGCACAGCAGGCCATGCGCTGGGGAGTCAGTGAATACCTTATTAAACCGCTCGTAGTAGGTGAATTTGTGCAGGCTATTAAAAGCATAGAAAAGCAAAATTGTAAAGAGGAAGAACAAAACCCTGAGATTCTAGGCAGACTTGATAATATTATATTTGGTATCATATTTGGCAGCATTGATATTGATGAAAATCTGTGCAGTTACCTAAAAGAAAAATATGGTTTTCATAGAAATACTCATTTTAGCGAGGTCCAGGTATATTTAGGCAATCAATATACAGAGAATGTAAATCGAGTGAGAAGTGATCTAGAGAGGTTTTTATCATCGAAGAATGAATTAAGCTATTGCCTTTTGGAAATTCCTAAGGAAAAAATGCTGCTTGTTATAATTTATGGTTATAAGGATTTGAATAGTATTGAAAGATGGTTCCAAAACGGAGTCAACACGCAAATTCATATTACAGGGGCGTCCAACAATAGTTTAGGTTGGATTAATGCAATTGATATCAGTGAATTAAAAAACAGCTATTATACCTTATTGAAGCATATGGAATGGAATATATCCTTCGGTGATAAAATTATGATATCCTACCCTAAAATTCTGAATGTTAGAACATCCATATGTATCTATCCAAATGATATTGAAACACGTTTAAAAGCTGCTTTATGTTCGTTTAACATAGATGCTGTTTTAAAATGTATTAATAGCTTTAATGGGTACTTTGACAGTGGACAAATATATAATCCAAAGGAAATCAAAGAGAGTTATGTCAGATTTTTATGGGCTATGATAAATGTAGCTAAGGAAATAGGTTTATTAAATTATGACCAACTAGAGCAGCAGAAAATTCTTGAAAGGATTATGGGAGCAGTAAACAGAAATGAATTAAAGGAAGTAACTGAAGAAATATTCAGTTTTATTGGGAAAGAGGAGGAACAGGGTGAAGAACAGCTCAGCTTAAATGTAAAGAGGGCGAAAAGCATTATCTTGGAGTATTATCAAACAGGAATTAATCTGGAAGAAATAGCGGCGAAACTAAATATTACACCGGAATATCTGGGAATGCAATTTCATAAGGAAATAGGGGCTAAGTTTAGTACATATATTAAAGAGCTTAGGATAGTGAAGGCAAAGGAACTATTAATAGGAAGTGATATGAAAATTAATGAAGTTGCGGAGAAAGTAGGATACTCGGATGCTAAGTATTTTAGCCGTGTTTTCAGAGAATTAGCCGGACAGTTGCCTGTAGATTATAGAAGAGCACATAAATAATTTTAAATCTTGACTTAATTTATATGTTATATGACATTTGTGCTTAAGGCCCTCAACTTAGCAAATAGTAAGTTAAGGGCTTTTTAAGATGAAAATTTAGAATAAAATTAAAACTAAGTCTATTAATAGCTTAGAAATCTCACCCTTTTTTAGTTTTATAGAGTTTTTATTAAGCTAAAGATTTTATATAATAAAAATGCAAAACAAAAAGAATCTGTTAACTTATTTTTAAGAAAATCAAGCCTGAAAAATTTTTGGTAAGAATAAAAATCCTATAATAATAACAGCGATGAAGTACATTGTTGAGAGATGGTGCATCGATTTATCGTATTATTTAATTGGCTTTTGGAAGAAGGTGGTTCCACAGTTAATTGTAAAAAACCCGTGGTACTAAAGTGTCTGAGTGCCTCTTTATGGGAGACGATGCTTTTTGACGATTCCAATTTACTAGGGGTGTTTCAGGTTTAATTAAAGTTAACAGAACAACAATCAAAAATCTATAGGAGGAAAGAAATGAAAAATATTAAGAGGTTATTAGCATTAGTAGTTTTAGCAACCATGTTAATTACACTTTTCGCAGGTTGTGGTACTCAAGGCGTAACACCGGCAGCTTCTGATTCACCAAAAGCCGCAGTGGATAGCAATAAGCCCGATGCAGCAGCACCTGCAGATTCAAGTGGCCCATCAGGGGATGTTACTATATGGTATTACTGGGAAACAGAAGGTCATCAGAAGGCACTAAATAACCTGATGCAGGAATTCAATGCTTCACAGAATAACATTACGGTACAAGCTAAATATGTTCCCTTTGCAGATATGAAGAAACAGCTGTCTATTGGTGCTTCGGCAGATGAACTACCTGATTTGATAATCTTAGATAACCCTGATCATGCGTCATTTGCAGCAATGGGTATATTTGCAGATATCACAGGTAAAATTGATGTAAGTACATATTATCCAGGACCTATAAATTCATGTACTTTAGACGGAAAACTTTACGGCGTTCCTTTTGGCAGTAACTGCTTATTACTTTTCTATAATGAAGATATGTTAAAAGCAGCCGGAAAGACAGTGCCTAAAACATGGGATGAATTATTAGATACAGCGAAAGCTTGCACAACAGACACTGTATCTGGGTTTGCACATTCCAGTCTTCAAAATGAAGAAGGAACATTCAATTTCTTACCACATGTGTGGTCAACAGGCGCTTCCTCCTATGAAATCAATAGTGCAGGCGGTATCAAGGCTTTAACAATGATTAAGAATCTTGTTGATGCAGGAGCAATGACAAAAGAAGCTATTAACTGGACACAGGGTGATACCATGAATCAGTTTATTTCCGGAAACCTTGCAATGATGATTAACGGAACATGGCAAGTACCCACTATGCGTTCTGAAGTTCCTGATTTAAAATGGAATGTTGCACCAATCCCTATGGATAAGCAGCAAGCATCAGGACTCGGTGGTGAGAACTATGCAATTATCAGTGGCGGAAATGAAGATGCAACACTTGAGTTCCTTAAGTTTGCAACTCAAAAGGAACAATGTCTAGGTATGATGCACGCTATGGGATATATTTCATCTGATTCTACTATTGCAGAAGGACAATTTGCAGGAGATGCGGTTTATGAAGCTTTCGTAGAAGAAATGAATTATGCATTCGCAAGAGGTCCTCTACCAGAGTGGCCTGATATATCTGATGCAATTTCTTTGGCATTCAATGAAGTAATCACAGGAGCAAGTTCACCTGAGGACGCAGCAGCAAAAGCACAAGCAACTATTGATGGAATTATTGGCAAATAGTTTTAAATGAGGTTGAAGGGCAAGTGTAAAAGTTAGACTGAACTCTTGTCCTTCCAACCGGATTATTGACTAATTAAAAAAAAAGAGACCTAAATGTCCTTAATAAAACAAATCAACAGATACCAGAGGCGTTTTAGGTCTCATTTTTAAAGTTAACTATCCATTTAAGACTAAATGGAGGAATCGCAGCATGACGAAGATTAAGAGATTGTTTAAATATGATAATATTGGTATACTGTTTGTTTTTCCGGCATTCTTATATATGATTATTTTTGTGGGGTATCCCATAATTTACAATTTTATTTTAAGCTTTCAAAATATAACCGTGAGAAATCTACGTAGCGGTGTAAAAGAGTTTATTGGATTTGAGAATTACATACAATTATTTCAACAAGACGATGTTTTAACTAAATCATTATGGAATACATTGGAATTTACTGTAGCATGTATTTTATTCCAGTTTATTATTGGATTTGCATTAGCAATATTTTTTAATAAAAATTTCAGCATATCAAAACCTGTCAGAGGACTCTTGATGATGCCTTGGATGATACCAATTACTATTACCGGTCTTATTTTCAAATTTATGTTTGGAACTGATGTCGGAATTATAAACTTTTTTCTTAAGACACTCGGTTTGATAAGTGAGAATATAGATTGGCTTACAAACCCAGTAACAGCGTTGCCGGCTGTAATTATCGCAAACATATGGATTGGCATTCCGTTTAATATGATTCTAATTTCTACGGGGTTAACAACTATCCCTGAAGAATTATATGAAAGTGCTTCTATAGATGGAGCAAATAAATGGCAGAAATTATGTAGAATAACCCTACCATTATTAAGACCGACTATAGAGTCGGTACTCATTTTAGGCTTTATTTATACTTTTAAGGTATATGACCTGGTTTATGTTATGACCAGTGGTGGTCCGGTTAATTCAACGCAGTTATTATCAACATATTCATATAAATTATCATTTGAATTGTTTAAGTACAGTCAAGGGGCTGCGGTCGCGAATATATTATTTGTTATTCTGTTTTTTGTAAGTCTTTTATATTTGAGATATGTGTATACGGAGAGGGAGTCATAATGAGTACAGATGTAAGATTATCTAAGAAAAAAAATATCGTTTATTGCTTTGCTTCAATAGTGCTTTTTTGTATCTTATTATTTCCCCTATACTGGATTTTAGTTACTTCTTTAAAGATGGAAAAGGAAATATTTAAAATTCCACCTACCTTTTGGCCTCATGAATTAAATTTTAAATCATACATGGTACAGTTGGAAACAGGGGATTTTAACATGTTCCACTCATTTGGGAATAGTATCGTTATTTCATTTGGCGCTATGTTTATTTCTATTATTCTTGCTGTTCCTGCTTCTTATGGTATTGCAAAATATAGTTTTAGAGGAAAGAAGTCAATTGTTCTTGGTTTTTTGGTTACACAAATGTTGCCGGTATCGGTATTGTTGACTCCGTTGTTTATAATGTTTAAAAATTTTCATTTATATAACTCTTTTTGGGCAACAATCATTTCAGATTCGACAATTGGGATTCCTTTTTCAGTATTAATTCTAAAAAATTATTTTGCATCAATTCCGAGAGAGCTTGAAGAGGCTTCATATATAGACGGCCTTAATAGGTTTTCTGCTTTTATTAGAGTACTTATACCAATAGCAAAACAGGGGGTTATTGTCTGTGGTATTTTCTCATTCCTCTATGCATGGGGCGACTTGGCCTATGGTATGACTTTTATTATCGATCAAGAAAAAAGACCGATTACAGCAGGAATTTTTAACTTTATGGGTCAGTATGGAACAAGGTGGAGCTATTTAACAGCATTCGCTGTTGTAACAATTATACCTGTTGCTTTGATATTTATTTTTATGCAGCAATATATAATTAGCGGCATGACCAGTGGTGCGGTAAAGGGATAAGAATTAATTGGGGGGTATATTTATGTTTTGGAAAGAAAATAGTAGATTGATTTATCATTACGATGCAGAAAAGTTATGGATTGAATCATGGGGAGAGAATGCATTACGAATTCGCGCAACAGAGAATGATATGATGCCCCCTGAAGACTGGGCACTAATGGAAATGGAAAAAAATGATGCCCAAATTGAAATATATGAAGATGGTGCATCCATTATTAACGGTAAAATAAAAGCACATGTTTCAAGATATGGAAAGATTACTATATACAATGAAAGAGGAGATCTTTTATTGGAAGAATATAGTAGGAACAGAAAAGATGTTTTAGATAAAAAATGTAGTGCAATTGAAGTAGATGCGAGGGAGTTTAAAGCGATAGTCGGTGGCGATTATCACCTCACATGGCGCTTGGAATCTATATCTACCAATGAAAAAATTTATGGAATGGGACAATATCAACAACCGTTCTTAGATTTAAAGGGAATGGATTTGGAGATGGCTCAAAGAAATTCACAAGCAAGTGTTCCTTTTGCATTATCATCATTGGGATATGGCATATTGTGGAATAACCCCGGCGTTGGAAGAGCGGTGTTTGGGAAAAATATTATGAGCTTTGAGGCCTATTCTACCCGGAATCTTGATTGTTGGATTGTAGCGGGGGATACTCCTGCAGAGATTGTTGAGGCATATGCCAAGGTTACCGGTACGGTACCTATGATGCCTGAATACGGTTTAGGCTTTTGGCAGTGCAAACTGCGTTATCAGACACAGGAAGAACTTCTTGAGGTAGCCCGTGAATATAAAAGAAGAGGTTTGCCAATAGATTTAATTGTTGTTGATTTCTTTCATTGGCCTAAGCAAGGGGAATGGAAATTTGACCCCGTATACTGGCCGGACCCTGATGCAATGGTGAAAGAACTCAATGATATGGGTATTGAACTGATGGTTTCAGTTTGGCCAACAGTGGATAAAACCTGTGAAAACTATGAAGAGATGCTTGAAAAAGGTTACCTGATTCGAACTGAAAGAGGGTTTAGGGTAGGTCTTGATTTCCAAGGAGCAACTATTCATTATGATGCTACCAACCCCGGAGCAAGAGAGTATGTCTGGGAGAAAGCTAAGAAAAATTATTATGACAAAGGAATAAAAGTATTCTGGTTAGACGAGGCAGAACCGGAGAGTTCAGTTTATGATTTTGATAATTATAGGTATCACCTGGGAAGTAACCTACGTATCGGTAATATTTATCCAAGAGATTATGCTAAGGGATTTTATGAAGGAATGGAAAGAGAAGGCCAGAAAAACATTGTGAACCTTTTGCGATGTGCATGGGCAGGGAGTCAGAAGTATGGAGCTCTTGTATGGTCAGGAGATATTGCCTCCAGCTTTGAAAGTATGCGAAATCAATTAGCAGCAGGGCTAAATATAGGTATTGCAGGGATTCCATGGTGGACTACAGATATCGGAGGATTCCATGGAGGCGATCCAAATGATGAAAATTTCAGAGAACTTTTTGTACGATGGTTTCAGTGGGGAGCATATTGCCCTGTTATGCGTATGCATGGTGACAGGGAGCCGAGACAACCTCAATATGGGACAACCGGTGGAGCAACATGCCGTTCCGGTGCAGCAAATGAAGTGTGGAGTTACGGAGATAAGGTATATGATATTTGCGTAAAATACATGAATATCAGAGAAAAGCTTCGTGATTACACAAGAAAGCTCATGAAAGAGGCCCATGAAAAGGGGACACCAATCATGAGAACCATGTTTTATCAGTTCCCTAAGGATGAAATGTGCTGGACGGTAGAAGATCAGTATATGTATGGAGATCGTTTTTTAGTAGCACCTGTTCTTTATGCGGGAGCAAAAACAAGGAATGTATATTTACCCAAAGATTTTCAGTGGAAAGACATAGAGAATGGTTCTATATATGAAGGCGGCACAACAATAGAAGTGGAGTTGTCACTGGAAACTATGCCGGTTTTTGAAAAAATATGACTATTAAAGGGATTTATCAGGAGAAGAGTAAATGTTTAAAAAAATAAACAGAGAGATAGATTTAAAACGAGTAAAAATATCAGATGCATTTTGGTCAACAAGGCAGGCATTAATAACGGATACAGTTATTCCTTATCAAGAAAAAATATTAGATGACAAAGTTGAGGGTGTTGAAAAGAGTCATGCTTTTGCGAATTTTCGTATTGCAGCGGGCCTGGAAGAAGGAGAATTCTTTGGGATGGTCTTTCAGGATAGCGATGTCGCTAAGTGGTTGGAAGCAGTGGCATATTCTCTTTGTGTAAAAGCGGATGCTGATTTAGAAAAAAGAGCTGACGAAATAATTGATATTATAGCTAAAGCACAGCAGCCAGATGGTTATTTAAACACATATTTTACTATTAAAGAGCCGGAAAAAAGATGGAAAAACTTGCATGAATGTCATGAATTATATTGTGCCGGTCATATGATGGAGGCTGCGGCTGCCTATTATAAAGCGACCGGAAAGGATAAGCTTCTTAATGTAATGGAGCGTATGTCCGACCATATAGAAAAGCATTTTGTAACTGAAAAAAGAGAAGGGATACCGGGGCATCAGGAAATAGAAATTGGCCTAATGAAATTATATCATATTACGGGTAAAGAGAAGTTTTTGAAATTAGCACTTCATTTTATAAATGAAAGAGGAAAAGACCCTGAATTTTTCATCCGTGAAAACAATAATCGTGGATGGAAACATGAGATCTTGGACCCATATAATACAAAATACAATCAGAGTTATGAACCGGTCAGGGAGCAGAATACGGCAGAAGGGCATAGCGTAAGAGCAGTTTATATGTATACTGCAATGGCAGATCTTGCTGCAGTAACAAAAGATGAAGAATTGTTAAAAGCATGTGAGCTGATTTGGGATAATATTGTGAACAAGAGAATGTACATAACCGGGGGTATAGGTTCTAATTCCCACGGTGAATCCTTTACCATCGATTATGATTTACCTAACGATTCTGTATATGCCGAAACCTGTGCATCAATCGGATTGATTTTTTTTGCAAGAGAAATGCTGGATGTTTGCCCCTCGGGTAAATATTCTGATGTAATGGAACTGGCATTGTACAATGGTGTATTAAGCGGTATGCAGCTTGATGGCAAGAGGTTTTTTTATGTTAATCCGTTAGAGGTAAACCCAGAAGTATCAGGCAAACTATTTGGTTTTAAGCATGTATTGCCTGAACGTCCGGGATGGTACCAATGCGCATGCTGTCCGCCTAATGTGGCAAGATTATTGACCTCTATCGGTAAATATCAATGGGGTGAAGGTGAAAATACAATATATTCACATCTTTTTATCGGTGGTACTGCAAAGCTTGATCTTGCGACAATTGTTGTAGAGTCTGAACTTCCATGGGAAGGAAAGGTTTCATATACCATTAAACCGACCGATGAAACCCTCGAATTCTCTTTAGCTATCCGCATACCCTCTTACGCAAAAAAGGTAAATATTTTACTCAACGGTCAAGAGCAGGAAGAAAATTATGATATTCGTGACGGATATTGCTATATTAGTCGAATGTGGCATGAAGGGGATACTGTCCAACTTATCTTTGATATGCCGGCAAGAAGGATTTATACCAATACTCGAGTAAGGGAAAATATCGGATGTGTTGCCATAATGAGAGGGCCGGTTGTCTATTGTTTTGAAGGAATTGATAACGGAGAGAATATCCATGAGTTGCACATAAATAAGGGAGAAGAAATCGCAGTCGGAGAATATGAACCTACATTATTAAGTGGTATTGTGCCCTTAAAAGTGAAGGGCACACGTATTTTTAATCATGATAGTTTGTATTTTGAAGGCGATTATTCAATGGAGGCAGAGGAAATGAGGGCAATTCCCTACTATGCCTGGGGAAACAGAGGATTGAATCAAATGCGGATTTGGATGCATGAAATCTAGAAAGATAAACCATAATTGTTACATGCTATTATCAAAAATTGTAACTGAAATTTGGGGGTGTGCTAAAAATGGGATTAAAGTTTGGAAAAATGATTAAAACAAAGTCTATTAAAGTTAAAAGTAACACAGCGGATAAAGCACGCAAAATTAGAACCTCTCTATTTTTAGCTTTTTGTGTACCTATCATTCTGATTATAGCTTTGGGGGCAGGTGCGTATTATATTACTTCTGAAGCTATGGTAAACAGATATGAAGAATCTACAAGTAGTACTATGAACTCAATGACCCTATATTTTAATTCTATCTGTGATAATGTAAAGGCAAAGATGGCAGAGCTCATTATAGATGAAAATGTTAATTCTTACTATAATAAGTATGGAAAAGAAGTTAATCTTGAATCAACTTCATATTATAATGCAGTACGGGATAATTTTATTGCATTAAAAGGAAGCCTAAAATATATATCAGACTATTATGTCTTTGCTCAAATAGGTGAGACCATTACATCTCACTCAAAAACGCTTCCTAAATCTTTATATGAAGATTATCAATCTCAAGATGAAGCAAAGGATTTGACTACCGGAAACGCAAGAAATAAATGGTTTGGTTTTCATCCTTATTTAGACAGTATAGTTGAGAACACTACTGATATATATGGTTTTTCTTATATTGTGAAGCTACAAAAAAACAATGGATTTATTGTACTTGATATTAATCGTGCGTATTTAGAGGATGCACTGAACACAATGACACTTGGAGAAGGAAGTATAAAAGCGCTTGTTACAAAAGACGGAAGAGAAATAGCCATAAAAGAGAATAAAGAAAATGATGATAATATAAATTCTGAGAGGATAGAGACGAAAGAAAATATTTTCATTGGCAAAGATTTTTTTGAAGAGTCGGTGAATGCTTCCACATCGGGAATTTCTAATGAAAATTATAATGGAGAAGAATATTTGTATTCATATTCTCCCATTGGCTCTACCGGTATTATGCTATGCACATTAATCCCTAAAAATATAATTATGAAAGAAGTAAACCAGGTCAGAGATTTAACTATCGTGATAATACTTGTAGCCTTTATTATTGTTTTCATAATAGGACTAAAAATATCTAATGGTATCAGCAAGGATTTATTGAGGACATGTCGTTCTTTAGATCTAGTTTCCGATGGCGACTTGACCACAGATTTTTATACCAATAGGCGGGATGAATTCAAGCTACTAAATCTAAGCATGAATAAGATGCTGGAAAACATAAGAAAACTGATAGGTGAAATGAAACAATTTGGATCTCGAGTAAGCGAATCTGCATCCGGTGTATCAAAAACATCAGAATATGTATTTGAAAAAATGAATGTAGTTTCAACATCTGTTGATGAAGTATTAGCGGGTATTGTCTCTCAAGCATCCGATACAGAAGATGTGGCAGGAAAAATGAGTGAATTTTCCGATAAGCTTAATGTTATTTATGAAAATTCAGAACAGATGAATAATACTGCCGATGAGACCATTCGTACTATCAGTAGTGGACAAATCATAGTAGATGAATTAAATAATAAAACACAAAATACAGTTGACATTACAAAAGATCTGATACAAGAAATCGGCGAAGTGCAGAAGAAAACCGATAATATTGAAAGTATTGTCAAGTATATCAGCGGAATTGCGGAAAACACGAACTTGCTGTCTCTAAATGCTTCCATTGAAGCAGCACGAGCAGGAGATGCAGGCAGAGGATTTGCTGTAGTAGCAGATGAAATTCGTAAGCTTGCTGATCAATCAATTGAATATAACAATCAAATAAAAAAAATTGTGGATGATATTCGTAACAAAACGGCAATTGCTGTACAATCAGCAGAAAAGGCCGGAGTATATATGAGTGTACAAACCTCTTCCTTAAATGATACTAATGATGTTTTCGATTCTATAAATAATCATGTATCAAGCCTTGTCAACGGGCTTAGGCTAGGTCAGAATAGTATGACAAAAATGATAAATGATAAAGAGCGCATTTTGGAGGCAATCTGTAGTATATCTGCAATTTCTCAAGAATCTTCAGCAGCAAGTCAAGAGGTAAATAGTATTGTGGGACAACAGTTAGTTTCTATCTCTTCCTTAGAGAAAGAAGCTGAAAAGTTAAAAGAAGATGTAAGTAAACTTGAAGATTCAATGAGCCGATTTACTATATTATAAGTGTAGCAGTATTTAAAATCCATATCATCACAAAGGCCGAAGGGTATCAATAATTTCGATTGTTATCCTTTGGCTTTTTTATTAACCGGACATACAATTATTTCTAAGTTTATTTGAATTATGACCAATATTATCGATGCAAATTATTTTTGGAGAATACAGCTTAATTATATTTCCAGTAGCCATATATTATAATATAGTTTATAATAATATTTGTCGAAAGTGACTAGTTTTTTCAGTAATGGATGAAAATTATGAAAGAAATATACATAATGCTAACCCAAGTAGGGACATTAGTATCAAAATCTATTAAATTATATACAAAAGCAAAGTATAATCATTCATCAATTGGTGTTGACCCTAATCTTAGGGTTTTTTACAGCTTTGCGAGAAGAGTTCGTTATTTCCCGCTAATCGGAGGGTTTATTACCGAAGTGGTTAATGAGGGAATATTTAAGTGTCACCCGGAAACTGAGTGTGCCATATACGCCATGAGGGTGGATGACGCGACATATAAAAATGTCTGCATACTTTTAGATATATACAAAAGTAACCCGAAAAAATATCGTTATAATCTTATGGCACTAATTGGGATGCTTATAAATAAGCCATTTCAATCTGAAAATAAAAGCACATGTGCCGAATTTGTAGCGAAAGTACTTGATGAATCGGGGATATATACATTTAAAAAACCATTTTGTCTTGTAAGACCCGATGATTTGCCTGATATTCCTAACCTTAATTTATTATATGAAGGCCGTATGCTGAATATAGACACCAGATGTGTAGGGTAATATAAACTTATATAAAACAAGGGGCTGAGTTGTAGTATACTTAGCCCCTTGTTTCTATCTATTTTCAATATTAGCTTTGTCCGTCATTTTTCAGAGCCAATTTTATTTGTAGTATTAATGGTTGTAAAGGTTCTTACCATAGCTTCAGTAGGTGATACGAATACAGCTATTTCACCATCCTGATCAAGTTGCTTATCACTCAATAAGCTATCTGCTATAGGTGTACTAACTAGGGTAGTGGTGATAAACCAAACTATTTCTTTCTCAGGCTGTAATTCAATATTTATAATAGGTAGCATAATCTTTTGATTCTCATCAGTTCCTCTGCCTCGCATTATCGTTGCTCCCTTGGCACCTGATTCACGGGCAACATCTACAACCTTTTCAGCAAAACCTCTGTTTACAGTAACCATGATGCAATCGTGTTCCATGTTGACTTCCTCCACTAAATGAGTGGTTGCAACAGGCTTCTTCTCAACCGTGGGATATTCAACTTTCTTATGTTTAAACACAGTTCCTAAAATCATAATAGAAAGAATGGGAGCCATTGCTACCATTGCAATAACGCCGAATCCGTCCACAAGAACATTTGCTGTATCTATAATTGTAGCTGCTCCTTGAGCAAAAGCAAGCACAAAGGTAGCCGTCATAGGGCCTGATGCGACTCCGCCTGCATCATAAGCAATTCCTACAAAAATCGGATCTGCTCTAAATGAAAGCAATATGGCAATCAGGAATCCCGGGAGAAGGAAATACCATAACTTAACCTCCGGAACGACAATCCTTACCATGGAAAGAGCAATTGCTATACCTACGCCAATAGAAAGAGTCGTTCGAATTAAACCAATAGGTATATGACCACTTGTAACTTCCTCAATTTGTTCACCCAATACATGTACTGCAGGTTCGACGAGAACAACTATAAGACCGAGAAGAAGGCCAAATCCTATCAATAACCACGGGCTCATCTTGCCAAGTTCCATACCAATAATTCGTCCCATATCCATAAATCCAGAGTTTACGGCTGTGAGGAAAATAGCAAGTCCTAAAAGAGTAAAGCTGAGTCCGGTTATTATCCCAAAAATTTCATCCTTAGATAGTTTGAATTTTGCATAGTTAAATATAAAGAATAGGATTGTTATCGGCAGAAGTGCAATTAATGATTCGAACAGAATTCCAGGAAACTTGCTTATTATGGGTCCTATAACACCTTCGGCAAAAATATACTCACCAACATCTCCTTGTATATTTTTCTGTCCTGATATGATTGACATAAGCATCACGGCCAGTATCGGTCCGGCGCTCATTACTCCAACGAGCCCGAATGAATTCTCTTCAGTATTCTTACCGCCTTTCATTTTGGAGAGTCCCAACGATATTGCAAGGACAAAGGGAGTTGTAAGGGCACCGGTAGTTGCACCGGATGCGTCAAAAGAAATAGCAAGAAATTCCTCAGAAACAAAAAGTGCCAATACAAAAATAATTCCATAGGTTATTGCCATGAATGCACTGAATGAAGTTCTATTTTTTAATAACCTAAATACACCTAATGAAATCATTAATCCTACGCCCATAGATACCATATAAACTATGATAGATGCGCTTAAAGTTTTTCCGGATGCTGTTTCCACCTGAGAACCAAGAATAAGTAAATCAGGCTCTGCTACTGTTATTAAAAAACCCAAAAAGAAACTAAGAAGTCCGATTTTAATTGGTGTTTTTGAAGTAGCTACCTCTTGAGACATATGATCACCAATCGGGTTCATGGATAAATCTACACCCCATAAAAAAATGGACAGGCCAATTAATAACAAAACACTGCCAACAATAAAACGTATAAGAACATCTGCTTCAACATCAACTATAGTGAAACAGACTAGTAGTACTAATATCACAACCGGCAACAAGGTCCGGGCTACTTCTTTGGCTTTTTCAAATAGCAGGCTCATGAAGTACCTCCTTTGCTTTCGTCAGATCTGTTTTCAAAGAGGCCACTGGTTCTGCTGATGGGGAGAGTAAAAATAATACCATTCCCGGCCTTACCAAGCTCAAGATCAGAGAAAATTCTTTCTCTGATTGTAGAAACTTTGTCTTTTGTCGTGATAACCATGACTATATCTTTTTGTGGCTCTATTACCAACGGAAAATAGAAATCGGTAGGAATACCGGCTCCACGGCCGTGAATGAGAGTCCCTCCATTAGCACCTGCAGCTTGTGCTGACTTCATGCAATCTTTACTTCGCCCCTTATCTACTACAGTAATAATACAAAAGTGTGATGTATTATCATCGGTTAATATATTTCTTTCTTCTTGTCCGGATGTTTTCAAATTCCAACGCTTGAATGGAATTGTGAAGGCAATACCTTTGTTATTTTTAGAGAACATAAAGGTATCATTAAGCATGTCGTGCAATTTATCAGAAAGCTCTTCTGATGCCGGTATCATTAGAATTTCTTTATGTATTTCAGTCAAACCGATTTTCTCCAGAATCTTTGACTGAGCGGTACCTTCGCCTAAAAGAATTGTTCCGCCCTTTGCACCGCTTTCTTGTGCTTTGTGTAATACAGTATTAGCCTTTCCTCTGCTTACGATAGTAAAAAATAATGTATCTATATTTATCACTTCCTATTCCTTATTTTTTATTTTAAATTTAATTATGATCAATCTTTTTCTGTCATGTGCATGCTAGCGAAACGAAGGGACTCATTTAAAGTCACTATCGCTTATAAATAGCATGTGGGCGGAAACTTGTGCACTATAGTGAATGACGCTGCACGTTGTTGCAGTGTAAGATTTACTGCTGTAGCATCTGCCGCACAATTCGAGGATGTTACATACTGGATAGTCATATCCGGTCATTTCGGTGCTTCATCATAAAAAATAACAATATTAAATATTATAACATATTTCCGCAATAAAATGATATATTACGTTGTTTTTGGGCTACTTTTAACACCTTATTATATGATGTTTTTGTGTTTTTATTGTTCTTTTTTCTAATATATTTTTATACTTTATAATGTGCTGAATATTCTTATTGCAATTCATTGGCGTTGATTTATAATGGTAATTAAAGACATAAAGAAATGTGAGGTATGATCTATGGCTAAAAATAAGAAAACTGAATACCTATGGAAAGATAGAAAACGTTATCTTGGCATCCCGCTTAGTTTTACAAAATATGCCGTTAAAGATCAAAGACTCTATTATACAAAAGGATTCTTTAATACTACCGAGGAAGAGCTTCTTCTCTATAGAGTTTTAGACATCAAGCTCAACAGAAGCTTTGGGGATAAGCTTGTAGGCGTCGGGACAATTACTCTTTTCACAGCCGATAAAACACACCCTAAGCTCGAGCTCGTCAGAGTAAAAAGGCCTAAGAAAATTCGAGATTTATTAAGTAAATTGGTTGAGGGCGAAAGAGTACGTATTAATATTCATGGCAAGGAGTTATATGGAGTTTCCAATGAAATGCAAGGTCTGGATATAGATGGAGATGGAATTCCCGACGTTATTGACGGAGATTTATAATAATGATATAA
>CAYUZC010000001.1:701-30636 GCA_964449525.1 uncultured Ruminiclostridium sp. | reverse complement strand
GCTGTTTGCGTCAGGTATAAAGGGGTATGAAAAGGCATCTAAAAATTATGATGTTAAAGCCGTATGCGGTGTAGGTATGAGACGTCCTTCCGATGAAGCTGTCAAAGACATGGTTGGAAGAAATCATATTTCAGGCCCTAAAGCTTTCTATTTCCAGGGTGGTTACGACGTAAACAAGTTAAGTGGTATTTATAAATTTATGATGAAGATAATGTCAAAAGTGATACTTAAGGAAATAGATAAAAAAGAAACCAAAACCGATGAAGACCTTGAATCAATTGATATGATAAATAACGGAAGATCTCTTGTAAAGGAAGAGAATCTCGCACCAATATTGGAATGGCTTAAATAAAAAAAACATAACGGTGCCTGAAGAGATTGCGACAGGCACCGTTAATTATAATAATTATACGTTCTAAATTATGGGTAGCGTTTCATAGGCTTTCTCCAGAATTTCATCGGGGTATTCTACATCCACAAGCTTTCCGCTTAAATATTCTTCATAGGCAGTCAAATCAAAATTACCGTGACCGCTCAAACAGAATAATATACTCTCCTCATGACACAAAACATCAATACAATTTTATACAAATTATCATAGCTTATTTTGATATGTCAACCTTATTTTTCCTTCACATCTGTAGCCTTTACTTTTTATTAAAACTTGTTTATCATTTGACATACAGGCGGTGTATTAGATGGATAGATTTAATAAATTCCTTAAACATAGACAGAGCTTACTTATACAGTACAAGATGGGCGACATGACAAAAAACGAGTTTATTGAAGAAAACTACAGATATATGGAGAGCCTTCGTATAAAGCCATTTACAAGAATTGATAATGTAAAAAAAGCCGTTTATAATTACCATTATTATAATGTCAGCGCCAAGTATTGGCAATGGATTGCCCGTGATCCCAAAAATAGCGATAAAGAGCGCCGTGCATATTTAACTGAGTCCTTGAATCTCTATCATAATAAGGATAATGCTACCCTGTCATTATTAAGGCTTATTGATTTCAAAGCAGAGGCTTACTATGTAAGGGTTAAATCTCAAAAGCTCAAGGATAAGCTAATAGAGATTGTAATTAAAGACCCCGATATTTTGCTAGAAATCAACGCCTTCTATTCTGTAAGCGGGCTAAATGACAATGATTATCTTATCCTCCATACAAAAAGTGTTTTTATTGCAAACGCTCTGAATGCAAACAACATTTTAGAGGACAATAAAAGAAAATCATTAACCGATAATTATATAAATCAGAAGTATTAGCTTTATTTAGTATAGATGTGTCAGGGCAAGGGATATCCCACTGATAAAAATCCATATTCTAAAAGACTTCTTACTTGTCCATAAAGAATAAATTGCCATAACGCTTCCGCAGAATAATACAAAAATAAGCCAAGTGCTTTGAATTCTCAAAGGTGTAAAACCAAAACAGGAGAGATACAGCATCAGCTTGGAGAATGCCGTAATAGAAAACAAAATACTCTCTACAAGCAGAACGATACACATTACTAAAGCCGGTCTGTTTTGACGTACACCCTCATTGCTGCTTTTTATAACAATCCAAAGCAAAAGGAAATTAAGTCCCATTATTTGGCAGAGTTCAAAAAAGCCTTGCCTTGCATATTGAGCAACAGTGAATCCTTCCGGTAGTGTTCGTGTAAAAGCCCCGAACAGATAAGACCCCTGTATAAAAAAGAATATTAAGTAAAGAATGCTAAACGCAGCCAGAATGATTGTCCAAACTTTTGCCGGTACTTTCTTTAACTCATCTAACCTTTGTAAAAGATATTTTTTCTTATTCTTCAGTTTGATTGTATCTTCTCTATTGGTTCCAACTATTAGTCCGTAAAGATATGCTCCGACAGGAAGGCTTACAATAAATCGAATAGAAACTTCACTGAATATATCGAAGCTCACATATCTAAGTAAATCACCTATTATTCTGTTAAATGTTTCGTCAGCAGAGGCCAGTAAAGTACCGGCTACATAGAACAAGATAAGTCCAACAGCAATAGCAGTCCAAGCACTTGCTCTTGACTCCTTGTTGTCCCTTTTATTTACTGTTGAGCTTATAGACGACCATAATACTTTGATTCTCAGAAAGAAATGTTTAAAAGGAAATACAATACACCCATTTACCATATCTATCGGGGCAAATGCTCCACTCCCATCCTCCATAAGTCTACCCGACCGTGATACCAACCAGTAAACAGCATAGCAATGGATAAAAAGCACTGCCAGTTCGTCTCCCCAGACTTGATTTCTCCCAAGAAGCATGGACGCTAATATTACTGCAATACATCCAAGCCATACAAAGCTTTCTCTTATAGCTTTCTGCTTTTTATATATAACCTCCACCGATATACAAAAAAGAGCCGTAAAAGTAGCAATTACAGTATACCAGCTTCCATCATTATAAGATGGTAATAGAATATATGTGTAAAGAAATGCAATGGGAAGGCTTAATAACAATGCAACTTTTTCTGCTTTTGAAGGTTTAAAGGGTTTTTCATAGAGCTGGGGTACGTCTATATTTTGAATGCTAGTATTATTGCTATTTTCAGGTATAGAATCCATTTTTGTAATCCTCCTTATAATCACAGAAAACCTCTTATTTACTCATTTTGGTTCAACATCTTCCCGAAATTCAAGGATATCACCGGGCTGGCATTTAAGCTCATGACAAAGTGCAATTAATGTAGAGAAACGGATCGCTTTAGCTTTGTTATTTTTAAGAATTGAGAGGTTAGCAGGTGTTATCCCAACACGTTCTGCAAGCTCACCTGCTGAGATTTTCCTTTTAGCCATCATCACGTCAATATTAATTATAATTTCCATCCAACCCCTCCTCAAACTGTAAAGTCAAGCTCGTCCTTCATTGATATGGCCTGCTCAAAAACATTTTTAATGATACGAACTATCAGTGCCATAAATCCGGCGGCAACAGATATAAGAATAAATGGAGTATAGTAAAGCGCACTTAGAAAACATATTATACATACCCCTGCACAGCACCAAGCGGTTATACGCAAGTACTTTACACTGGTCATTTCAAAAACCATACCACGCTGTATATTAGCTAGAAGCTTCCAAAGGTTCACAAGCAAAATCCAAGAAAAAATACTGCATGAGTAAAGTGTTCCCATTAACATATAGCCATCTTTTAAACCACTAAGGGTGTGAGAAACCCACATAAACCATGAAACCAACCAGTAGGAACCTATATCGGCGAGCGCCAATAAAGTCGCAAAAATTAAAACACAAATCCGTGATAATAGAATACTTTTATCCTTATTCCAATCCATAGCCGGAGCCTCCTATGCTTTTATGAATAAAATATATCACGTAACATATTGAATGTCAACATTTATTTATTGTTTATCGATAATATATTTTCTATATGCAATATATTGGGGGAGGCAATTGAGTTGACAGACTTAATTGAAAGGTGAGATGCCACTTTGTAAGATGAAACTCAGTTTTTGTATTTGAATAGCCATTTGTGAAAATGAAAAGCCATTTTTATAACCTAAATGCAGTTTAATTTTTAGTTTTTCTGACATATCATAAATATAAAAAGCTACATTTTAATTGAATTACTATCAATAAAAAATGTAGCTTATTAACTGGTGCCGATGGCCGGACTCGAACCGGCACGGTGTTGCCACCGGTGGATTTTGAGTCCACTACGTCTGCCAATTCCATCACATCGGCATAATGCTTTTTTATCTTAGCACAGGGTAAGCATAAAATCAAGTATTACGTTCCGCTCTTTATGGGTAACTTGTGGCTTTCCCTATCAAACGATGTGTTCATAACTGGCAAAGCGGCTCTCTCCTTTAAAAAGGATTACATTTCCCTTCCGAAACTCGAAATAAGCCGGAGCACAAGGAACCTCCCATACATTTCGCTCCATCTTTCCTTTGCTAGGGGCATCTAAGATATTTCCAGCATGTTGCTGCAGAAATTGAATTTGTAAGGTTAAATCTTTCTGAACCAATACCAATTGTCGCTCATCCCTATATTTGATCTTTACTCCTCGGTATGTCGCTAGCCTATATTCCACTCCATTTAACCATATCACGCAGATGCAGCCCCAAAACCAAGCAAACATAAATGGGATATGTGCCACAGCCGCCATAATAGAACAATTTTCGGTAAAGCTATTGCATTGAACCCAGGTATAGCTCTTGGGAAAAGAGCATCCGGCATCCCCTTCGATATAGCCTTTACCTCCTGTAAAATCAATCTCTTTTCCATTAAGAGTAATACTTCCCTTCAGTGTGTGGTTCATACTGACTACCTCATGCCTACACTGCATTGGTATGAATCGAAAAGGTCCCATAATATTTCCGCATATGGGAGTAAGATTATCGTAATACAAATCACCGAAGAGCTCCAACTCTTTATGATGAATGGAAAGGTGAATATGATTTTGCTCAAACCAGCTATCGGCCAGCCGAAGGGTCTGTTCTTTATGATATGTTGAAAGCGGATATCGTACACGGTAAGAATCTTCTTGGGTAATAACCTGTATAAAGGCCCCATCATCCGCGCGACCCATAATTATTGATAATGTTTCCTGTTCTTTTTGGTGTTTAAAATACCACCCTTCGAAATATCTTTTCAATATTGATTCCCCTCATCCCGTCTCTATGCTAAATCCTCATTAGTATATCCCCATTGAGTTTAATTATAGGAATCAACAAGAAGTTCATCTACAGACATTATACGTCTCATAAAATACGTACGATTATTAAATAATTACTCTTACCATAAATTATGAACATCTTTTTTGATATATTTATTATATACTTCCTTTACTTTCTCCATTTGCTCATTAGTAAAAGGTGGGAGTGATGATGCTAAAGCATTACCTTCTGCTTGCAGTTGATTGCTTGCCCCGGGTATTACACAGCTTATTGAATCGAACATCAATATCCATCGTAATGCATACTGTGCTAATTTTTTATCTTCCCCAAATATTTGTTTAAGCTCTGTCACAGCTTGAATCCCGACTTCAAAATCTACTCCCGAAAAAGTTTCACCTTTGTCAAAGAATTCACCGTTTCTGTTAAATAATCTGTGATCGTTCTTTTCAAAGGTACTGTTCTTGTTTATCTTTCCTGATAGCATACCGCTAGCTAGAGGGACCCTTGCAATAATTCCGACATTTTTATTTTTTGCAACTTCAAATACTTCTTCTATCGGCTTTTGTCTAAACATATTAAATATCAACTGTATGGTTGCAATTCCCTCATGTTCCATTGCTATCAATGCTTCTTGTACTTTTTCTACACTGACACCGTAATTTAGAATCTTACCTTCCTTTTTTAACTCATCCAGAGTATCATATACCTCTTGTTTGCTATAAACCTCTGTAGGAGGGCAATGTAGTTGAATGAGGTCCAAAACCTCTAGTCCCATATTTTTTAAGCTATCATGTACAAATTCTCTTATATTCTGTCGATTGTATCCGTCGGCATTGTGTGGGTTAAGCTTCCGTCCACATTTTGTGGCCACATAAATTCTATCGCTTATCGTCTTAACAAACTTTCCTATCGATTTTTCGCTCAGACCATCGACATATCCATCAGCAGTGTCAAAAAAATTAACACCTAATTCGACTGCCTTTTTTAAGGTTTCTTCCGCACTACGCTCATCAAATTTTCCGCCCCACTTGCCTCCCAACTGCCATGTACCTAAAGACACCTCCGATACTTTAAATCCTGTTTTCCCAAGAGTTCTGTAATTCATCATTAATCTCCCTTTTTCTCAATAATTCTATATAAGAATCTTACCAATCTATAATAGGAATAAACAGCTTTTTATATAGTCTTTAATTCAGATCTCTCCTATATTGTTTGGTGTATCGGAACCAATTATAACCGGTGACTCGCCTTCAAAATATTCATCCCATTCGGAAGGAAAGGGTTTATCGGTTATTATATAGTCTAATTCATCCAGCTTTGCGGTGTTTACATAACCAACCCTGTTAAACTTGGTATGGTCACACAGAAAAATAACCTTATCCGAGCATTCCATCATAGTTCTGCGAATTTCTGACTCTTGTTCACTGGAATCCGTTAGTCCTATTTTAGGTATAAATCCCCTACAAGAGAAAAACAATTTATTGGCGTAATAGTTTTTAATCACAGTTTCAGCCATTTTTCCAACATAGGACAAACTTTTATTTCTTAAGACCCCTCCGGATGATATAAGTTTTATATCATCACAGGAAGAAAGCTCAAAAATAATTCTTTCTGCATTGGTTATTACAGTGAGACCTTTTTTATCTTTTATATTTTTAGCAACATATAGTGCCGAGGTGCTGGCATCCAATATAATGGTATCGTAATCCTCAATCAATTCAGCAGCTTTTTTGCCTATAGCATCCTTGCCGGGTATATTGATACCCTCTCTCATTTCAAGGGATGGTTCAGTTTTTGACTCATCGGATATAACGGCTCCTCCGTGTATTCTAACCAACAACCCCTTTTTCTCAAGATACTTAAAATCTCTTCTTATTGTTTCTTCAGTAACATTGAAGAGTGCCGCTGTTTCCTGAACCGGGATACTCTTTTTTTCATTGATCATTGTCAAGATTTTATTTCTTCGTTCTACACCGAGCACATTATCGCCTCCCACATTATTCAATAAGGGCTTCGCCCACTACCTCATTTCCTGGCCACCTGTCACATTTATGGCCTGTCCGGTCATATAGCTGGCGGAATCCGAGGCAATGAAGACAAGAGCATTAGCAATATCTTCATATTCACAGCTTCTTCTCAAGGGGACCTGATCTAAATATTTCTGTTTAACCTGTGCCTCAGTGATTCCCTGATTTCTTGCATACTGCTTGAACAGAGCATTTGGGCCATCGTTCCATAAAGGTGAGTTGAGTAAGTTTCCCGGGCAGATAGCATTAACTCTTATTCCGTGTTCAGCAAGCTCAAGCGCCAAGCTCTGGGTGAACCCGACTCCAGCAAACTTGGCTGTAGCATATGCCGAATTCTTATAAGAGCCCTTTTTCCCCGACTTGCTATTAATCTGAACAATGTTTCCCTTTCCGTTTGGAATCATAACACGTGCAGTGGCCCTGGCACATAGAAAATATCCGTTCAAATTGACGTCAATCATTCTTTCCCATTCTTTATATGAGAATTCTACCACAGGTTTTGCAATGAGTATGGCGGCATTTGAGACCAATAAATCAAGCTTGCCAAAACGTTCAATAGTCATGTTTACCATATCATCAACCTGGGCCTCATCACAAACATTTACGCCTATAGCTATGGCATCTTTAAGTGTTTCGGCCACCTTTTGAGCCTGCTCAAGATTGATATCGGCCACAACAACCTTTAATCCTTCCTCATCCAATCTGCGACACAGAGCTTCTCCTAAGCCCTGTGCTCCACCTGTTACTATGGCAACTTGTCCTTCAAGGTTTTGTATCATAAAAATCCTCTCCATATGCTTATTAAATTTATGAAAGCTTCGCGACTGTAGGTTTCACGAACCGAATTGTATCTGTTGAGTGTTCTTCAGTCTACAGCCACTAAACTTTTATACTCCCATCTGGTTCTCACGAAGCTGCTCAAGCTCTGTGAAGTTATGAGTACATATATGTCCCGGTATTGGAAGAATCCGCTCATGGATAGCGTCTATAAGCCATTCAGGTTGCGGGAAGAAAGCATCCTCTAATTCATGGGCAGGAGTAATCCAATTTTTAGCTCCCACTACTACAGGCGGTGCATCCATATAATCGAAAGCAAGTTCTGTAATGTGTGAGGCCATATTTCTCATAAACGATGTGCGTTCACAAGCATCGCCTGTTATTATAATACGCCCTGTCTTTTTAATACTTTCAATAACCTTACTATAATTAAATGGTACAAGGCTTCTGGCATCAATCACTTCCGCGCTGACAGCATATTTTTCAGCTAGAATATCTGCAGCCTTAATTGCCCTGTAAAGGGTAGCACCTATAGACAGGATAGTAACATCGGAACCCACCCGTTTTATATCCGGGTCACCAATTTTAATCTCATATTCTTCCTGAGGGACCCCTCCCTCATGGAATTGTTCACCGACATCATATATTCGTTGACTTTCAAGGAAAATCACCGGATCTGTACCATTCAATGCTGCTTGCATCAAGCCTTTAGCATCATATGGAGTTGCAGGGAATACCACCTTTAACCCCGGAATATGGGTACATAGAGCTGACCAGTCTTGGGAATGCTGTGCGCCATACTTGCTCCCAACGCTCATACGCAATACCACAGGCATTTTTAAAATCCCTGCACTCATGGCCTGCCATTTACTCAGCTGGTTAAATACTTCATCTCCTGCACGTCCTAAAAAGTCTGTGTACATTAGTTCTGCTATTACACGACCCCCACACATAGCATAACCGACGGCTGAGCCGACAATAGCTGCTTCGCTTATGGGAGTGTTGAACAATCTGTGATAAGGAATAGCTTCTGTCATTCCACGATAAACTGCAAAAGCGCCTCCCCAATCGCGGACATCCTCACCATAGGTAACAAGGGTAGGGTCCTCATAGAATTTGTTTATTATAGGTTCTGCTATTCCGTCTCGGAGCTGATAAACTCTGTTTTTGGAGACAGGTTTTCCGTTTTTATCAAAGCCAAAGCGCTCCTTTGACATAAGCTGTTTTACTCTTGGACATTCATTCTTAGGCAAAAGCACATCTGGCTTTCTCGAACCATCTAAGGATCGGACTTCTTGATTTGAAAACATAAGGTCACTAATAAAATTGGATTGTGTTCCGAATATGTCTGTGCGTGGCGATATCTTTTCATCAATTGATAATTTGAAGTTTCGCAAAATATCGGCTTTGACCTGTGATGATACTGTTTCTAAATCTTTTTCAGTGCATACACCGGCCTCAATAAGCTGGCTTTTAAAAGCGACGATTGAATCAACCTTTTCCCATGATTCAATTTCTTCCTTGGATCTATAGCTCGATGAATCGGAAGGAGAATGTCCGGAATATCTGTATGTAACAACATCTAAAAGAACAGGTCCCTCCTCCTTGGCAACAGGAAGCTTGCGTTTGTAGGCGTCAATTACTGCAAGAGGGTTAAATCCGTCAATACGCTCAGCATGAAGCTGGGTCGGAGATATTCCTGCTGCAATTCGTGCAGGCATTCCGTAACCCATGGTTTCACCGAAGGTTTGGCCACCCATTCCGTAGAAATTGTTGTTGATGTTAAATATAATCGGCATGCCACCGCCATCTTCACCCCAAAGTGTCTTACACTGATCCATGACCGCCATCATCAGCCCTTCCCATACAGGTCCGCAGCCTAATGATCCATCCCCTATATTACACACTACAACACCGGGCTTTTTATTTATAAGCTTGTACATAGCGGCACCAACCGATATATCTCCGCTCCCGCCAACGATAGCATTGTTGGGATAAATACCGAAAGGAGTGAAAAACGCGTGCATTGAACCGCCCATTCCTTTATTAAAGCCATTTTCACGGGCAAAGATCTCACACATGGTACCGTAAAGCAAAAAGTCCCGGCCAATTTCCTTCATGGTTTTACCGGATTCTTTAACTATTTTTAAAATCTTACCTTCGAAGAAACTTTCCATTATTTCTGTAAGCTTTTCTTCATCTAATATTTCAATAGCTCTTAATCCTTTTGCCAATATCTCGCCATGGCTTCGGTGTGAACCGAAAATATAATCATCAATAGTAAGGTGGAAGGCCTCACCCACATAAGCTGCCTCCTGGCCAATTCCAAGGTGAGCCGGACCGGGATGATTATAGGAAATTCCTTCGTACTCACTTGTCGTCTTTATTAGATTGAGCATTGTCTCAAATTCACGGATATACAGCATATCCCGATATATATTCATGAATTCTTCAGTTGTAAAACTACCTAGCTCATCTTTTACAGACTTCTGATAACTGTTAACAGGGATATCTTGGAACGCCAAGTTCCCGGGCTTACGCATTTCCTCAGGTATTATGGGTAATTGTTTTGACATTTAATATCACACTCCTATATTAATTCAATATTGAAAAACAGCTTCTCTGATAATCTCGCTCACGGTAGGATGCGGAAATACAATTTTCTTTATTTCATCAATGGTAAGTCCCAATTCAATAAAGGAACTGCATGCCACTATGAACTCCGATGAGTAATTTGCCAGAGCTTGTACTCCTACAATAGTTTTATTCTTTTTCTCAACTACAAGCTTTACTATACCGTCTCCACCTTCATTTTCTGCCAGATATCTGCCGGAGAAACGCATTGAAAGCTTTATGGCATCGACATCCATCCCCTTCGCCTTTGCTGTAGCTTCGGTCTCACCGGCTGACGCCAGCTCCGGGTTAGTGTATATAATCGAAGGAATTGCACTGTATCGCATAATATCCCTTTTACCCAGAATATTATTAACCGCTACTTCAGCTTCCCTGTATGCAGTATGTGCAAGCATGGACTTTCCGTTTACATCTCCTGCTGCATATACTTCAGGCTGGTTTGTTTTCATCTTTTCGTCGGTTACTATGGCTCCCCGTTCGGTGAAAATATTGATATTTTCCAGGCCAATTCCCGATATATTAGGTCTGCGACCAATGGACAATAAAACCTTATCTGCCAAAGCTTTTTGAATTTGACCATCTTTTTCAAAAATAACTTCATTCTTACCAATCTCTGTAACTCTAGCGCTTAGATAAAACTTTATGCCTTTTTTCTCATAATTTTTTTGTAAAATCTTTATAAGATCAATATCATTTTCGCCACCAATATGGTCAAGCATTTCAACTACGGTAACATCAGTACCTATGCTGTTATAATAGGATGCCATCTCAAGACCAATTACTCCGCCACCGATTACGACCAGTTTCTCCGGAGGTTCTACTATACTAAGTGCTTCTCTATTAGTCATTACAAAGCCTGACTCGATTCCTTCCATTAGCCCGGGAATCGGTGGCACGGCAGGTGAGGAGCCGGTTGCAATAAGAATCCTCTTTCCGGTATAGACTGAACCGTTTGCAGAAACTGTATAACCTTGGCCGGTTTTTTCGGTTATTACCGCTTCAGACTCTACAATGGTGACATTATTGGATTTTAGGGTAGCTTTCACACCGCTGACAAGTGTCTTTACAACCTTATTTTTCCTTCCGATAACTTTGCTGTGATCTATAGCAAGGCCTGTAGATGTGATGCCGTATTTTTCTCCGTTCACCACCCCATCAAACAGTTTTGCGCTGTAGAGCATAGTTTTGGTCGGTATACAGCCTTCATTTAGACAGACACCGCCTACACTATTTTTTTCAAAACAAATAACATTGAGTCCTGCTTGTCCAGCACGTTCAGCAGCTAAATACCCCGCAGGCCCTCCGCCGATTACAATAAGATCATAGTTCATATATTAGTCCTCCTTAATTACCCGCCAATAGAACAGGGAAATTTTCCAGAGCATTTTTAAGATCCATAAGAAAACGTGATGCCGGAGCACCGTCAAGAGCTCGGTGATCATAAGTAAGAGAAAGACTCATTGAAGGATATACTGTTATCTGACCATTCTGTGACCGAACTCGTTCCACTATACAGTTAACCCCCAAGATACCTGTCTGAGGCGGATTAATAACCGGAGTAAAGCTTTCAATTCCCAGTACACCCAGATTTGATACGGTAAAAGTGCCTCCTGCCAGCAGATCCGGATTAATATTTCCCTCTTGGGCAGACTTTGTCAGAATTTTTGATTCAATTGCAATCTGTTTAAGACTCTTAGTATCTGCATTAAACAGAGTGGGTACAATAAGCCCCCTCGGTGTGTCAACCGCAATTCCCATGTGTACATGACTATAACAACGTATTTTATTCTCAAGAAAATGTGCGTTTAGATACTTGTGTTTTGTTAAAATTCGAGAAACAGCGAATATAATAATATCGTTAATTGTTATATTTGGGATATCCATTTTTTCCGATATGGCTTTAAGTTGCTTCCTGTATTCTAAAATTGATGTTGCGTCAAAGGAGGAATTATGAGTGAGCTGTGCCATGGAAGATAGGCTTTGATGCATAGTATTAGCTATAACCTTGCGAATATTCGTAAGTGATTCATCAACAAACTCAGTCTCTATATTATTCGAAACTGCATTGACCATTTGGGCTGCCGAAGTATTTTCGTCAAAGCTTTGCTGTTGATCTATTATTCCTGCCCCAATGCCCATTTCCTTCTTCAATTTGAAAATATCTCTTTCAATTATCCGGTCTTTTGGGCCGGTAGCCATTGCGAGTGATGGATCAACTCTCAACCGTTGTGCGGCTGATTTCGCACGGGGGGATATTCCCCTTGCCTCTGAACTAATATTGGATTGGTCTAAGGAAAGAGTAACAGAAGGGACAATCTCTTCGTTAGACTTTTCACTATTTTTAGATTCCGACAATTCTGAATCTGATTCCTCATTGTTAGCGGGTACAAACTCTGAAAAGTTTTCTCCCGGCTCTCCAATAACTGCAACATTAGTAAGAACAGGTACATCGTCCCCTTCATCAAAAAACGTAGCCAAAAGAGTCCCGGCTACTTTTGCCTCTTCTTCAAAGGTGGCTTTGTCTGTTTCGTAGCTGAATAAAATATCACCGATTTTTACAATATCGCCTGGCTTCTTATTCCACTTTCCAATTATGCAGCTCTCCACAGATTGCCCTTGACGGGGAAGTATAACAGGTGTTGGCATATTCTTCACTCCTTTTTTATACAATCAAAACTTAAATTGTTTCAGCCTGCTCCAGAAGAAACTTTTCGGCTTCATATGACCATAGTCCGTTGTTCTTTTCCGTAATATCGGCGAGACGAGCAAACATAGGGTTATCTTTTCCTTTCGCCGCGAAATCCGTTAATGCGGTAAGTTCTAAATTAATATTAGTATAAATAAGTTTTTTCCCACCCGGGATTTCAGGCAGATTCAATATAGTGTTGACAACACTATTGAGTCCCCCAATATGAGTAATCATGGCTGCGGGATTTATTGTACCATCAGCCATAAGGTCCAATGATTCTTTCATGTCCTCGGTATTTCCACCGCTTGTTCCGACAATATGTGTACTGCTATAATGCACATTATAAAAATTCAATTCAGCGGTAAACTTTGTGTTGCTGGGCCCGGCGAAGAAATTAAGGCAACCGTCCTGAGAAAGTAATTTATCTCCCATCTCAACAACCGGCTTTACCGGAGCGAAAACAAATACATCATTATATCCTTCTCCATTAGTTATGGACATCAAAGGCCCGACCGGATCGGTAAATTCTGAGGTATTAATATATATAAGTTTAATTCCCTTTTTCTCAGCCTGTTCAACAGAAATAACCTCTTGTGCTCTTTTAAGTCTGCTGTCATCAATATCTGTCACAACAATAAGTCCCGGCCTTTTATGAGGATTATTGATTGCATAATCTATGGCTCCGAGACCCATAGGCCCCGCTCCTGCAAGAATTGCCAAATTCCCGCCTTCAACTATACCCATCTTGTGGATATAACTTCCTTGGGTAGTGTGATAGCTGGCATTAAAAGCTCCAACAATACAGGACATAGGTTCTGCAAGAGAACCATAAAAATACGCTTTACCTTGATATGGGAGCAAACTTCCAGATTCCATAACCACATTGGGAATAATAATATATGTGGCGCTTCCCCCTATGTGTCTAAACGAATATCCAGGGGCGGCATAAGGGTCTTCTTTAAGGTTCAATGCCGGCTGGATTGAAAACCTATCTCCTTTTTTAAACTTTCCTTGCCACTTTGTTCCTACTTCAACTATTCTGCCGCAAAACTCGTGTCCTACAATTATCGGATTTTCGAAAATATCTGCGGGGACTCGTTTATGATCGGCTCCCTGTATGGCCGCCTTATAAGAAGACATACACATACTGTCAGATATAACTTGGGCAAGTATTTCATCATCACGAATTTCAAGAAGTTCAAACTCTTCAAGTCTCAGATCTTTTTTGCCATATAACCTGACTGCTTTTGATCTCAAAAAAACTCCTCCTCACTAATTAAATGATTGTTTGTTTTGTTTTATATTATTATCTTATTACAAATCAACATTAAAATCAACATTAAATCAAAATTTATCAAAATTATGTGGACATATTACAACATTTTATATATACTTGTATTGTATTATTAAGTTAAGGAAGTAGCTATGATTAAAAATATTGAAGAACTTACTAATGATTTAAACCATAATAATCCCACTAAAAGACTTCACAGTCTTTCTCGCATGATTAAAGCAGCGAAATCCGGAGTATATGGTTTCACGCCTGTTAGTGGACATGTAAATAATCATATACACACAAATTATTCATTTTCACCATACTCACCTTCAAAAGCAATTTGGATGGCATTTACTTCTGGATTATCCACTGCAGGCATCATGGATCATGATTCCATAAGCGGTGCCACGGAGTTTATTGAAGCGGGGAAAATAGCGGGTATTGCAACTACAATTGGAGTAGAGTGCAGAGCCGACTTTTCAGCAACTCCTCTTTATGGTAAGAGAATAAATAATCCTGACCAAAATTCTATAGCTTATGTTGCCATTCACGGCATACCTCATACACAGATTTCAAAGGTTGATAAATTCTTTACTGTTTACCGTCAACGGCGGAATGAACGCAATATGAAAATGGTTGAAAAAATCAATGATTTGGTTCATAAATCCCGTGTACAACTTGACTTTGAAGATGGTATCATCCCGCTGTCTAAAGCCGCAGAAGGCGGAAGTATTACCGAAAGACATCTTCTTTATGGGTTATCCCTTAATCTTATTGATAAATACGGCAAGGGTGAAGCTCTTATTAATGCACTAAAAAATCATTTATCAATAGACGTCTCCCAGAAATTGCACACCTTGCTGGCAGACCCGTACAATCCTTATTATGATTACGACCTTTTGGGTATTTTAAAAAGTGATTTAGTGCAATCCTTCTACATTGAGGCAAAAGAAGAATGTCCGTCGATTAAAGACCTTCTTACATTTTCAAGAGAAATCGGTGGCATTTCTGCTTATGCTTATCTTGGGGATATTACAGATTCGGTTACCGGGGACAAAAAGCCACAGAAATTTGAAGATGATTATCTTGAACTAGTTTTCGATACTATCGTAAATTTAGGCTTTAACGGAGTAACTTATATGCCCTCAAGAAACACCACTATTCAGCTTGAACGATTAAGAGGCCTATGTAGAAAACACAATTTATTTGAAATAAGCGGTGAGGATATCAATTCACCAAGGCAATCCTTCGTCTGTGAAGCCATGAAGGATGGTTCATTCAATAATTTAAAGGACTCCACTTGGGCTATGATAGGGCACGAATTAGCTTCAACAGATGATATGTCACAAGGCATGTTCGCTTCAAAAGCTTTAACTGATTATCCCAATCTCTACGAAAGAATTAGCGCATATAAGCTTCTTGGAATGAGATATTCTAAATAAAAAACACTCCATAAATTTAGTTTATGGAGTGATCTTTTCAATAATTGATTTGGTATCATCACTATAGCTAATTGTGTATTCCCCGGGTTTTATGGCATTTTCCAGTTTTTCTTTCTTAATTATGATTTCAAATTCTATTGAGCTTTCTATTATACCTGCGTCATAAAGCCGTTTTGATACATCTGTAGAACTCTCATTCTCATGAATTATAAAAAGTAAGCTACCATCTTGATTCCGTTTTATGTCATTACTGGATTCGTAACGGTCTACCATTCCACGCTCACGTGCGAGACTAATTATTTCTGCATCGCTTAATTGTGGCTCATATCCAGCAAAAAATATAACGCCCAACAGTGAAGTGATAATTATCCCAATACCTAAACCTAAAATAATACTTTTACTGTCTAATAACCTCACTTTTTACCTTCTCATTCTGGAAATGAGCTCTATTTCTCCTTTTCCGCAATTCAGGATACGAGCTATTTCAGTACTTTCCATACCGGCTTTTGCAAGCTTGACAATTTCCCGGCGTTTAATATCAAAGGTCAATACCTTACCTTTACCAACATATAATGATTTTTTTTCATTATCATGAGGCTTGTCTTCTTCAAGAATTCTAGAAATAGAGGCTTCATTATATTCAGGTGAGTAAGTTGATGCAGGCTCATCTATAGAAACTTCTTCTATAACCTTCGAATCCAGTTGTAGAAGTTTCATATCGGCCTCTGCAATAGCGTCCAGTAATACACTATTCTTTTCTTCAATTTGGGTTACAGTATAATCAGAGAAGCGATTCATTTCGGATATAAGCTCTTCCGCATCCTCAATTACTTTGATAAGCTCTTCTTTTTTTTCTTTAAGATCGCCCCTGTAATCATGGAGCCGCTTCTTCTCATACAGCATCAGAATAAAAGCAAATATCGTTAGACATGAACCTACTAGAATAATGCAGGTAAAAAACACAGCCATCTTTTTACACCTCAAAACTTTTATCTTAAGTAATTTAATAAATTAATCTTCGTAAAAAATCTATATGCGAATATCTATTGTATGTCTTTCCTGTGGTAATAATTTTTCCTCTTCTTTATTATCATTATTTTCGTCATCACCGCTCTTGTCGTTTTGCCCCTTATTGTTGTTCCTTCGCCTTTGATCCTCAGTAATTGCAGTCTTTTGGGCTTCACTTTGCGTATGCACACTTCTGGTATCATGCTCAGATTGCTTGACTGAACTATCAGCCTGCTGTTGAGCCTGACTTACCATCTTTTGTTGTGCTTCGCTCTGTATTTTTCCCGTCTCATTTACCTTTGGCACAAGAATTTGGTAGTCCACCGGTCCAATTGACATCCGGATGCTCCCTCCCTCTACAATGGGCCAAAACGAATATCGGCCCCATCACTGTATAAAGTACAATACTGAGCCTCTTGTTTAATATACATCATACTCTTTCCAATAGCAACCCTTACACCCGGGAAAACGCTTCCCGTCACCCTGATTCGTCCGTTTGCGCCTTGTTGCAACATTTCTTCAATTTGCACGATTTCCTTCTTATATTCCTGCAGTTTACTCTCGTAAACAAATCTGGTACGAGTACTCTTTGCAAGAATCTCACGCTTTTCCATTGAAAGTTCCCCGGTTTGCTTCAATTTGTTCAACAATGTTATTGCTTGGTTGGCTTTAAAAAGACTTTCCTCAATAACAGGAATTTCTACTTTAAGAAACTTAAGGCGTTCACGCAAGTTGGGGTCTATTCCTACTTCAAGAACTGTTGCCGTAGACATTTGGCTGCCAAGGTATTTTAGTTCAACCAATTTCCCTACTCTAACCGTTCCTCCAACCAAAAGACCTTTTTTACCGCCCAGTTCCAGTTTGTTTCCGCATTTAATATCGCAGTGCATGATAGCCTCGCATTTAATATCATTGCGAGCTTCGACATTTGCACTTTCAATATACTTTGATACAATATCGTTACCTGCAACCAAAATACCTTTTCCGTTGCCGTGCATACCTCTTTTAAGTATAATATCTCCTCCGGCTTTCAGAATCGCAGCCTCTGCGACACCGTTTACTTCTATATTGCCTCCGGCTTCGATTTCAAAACCTGATAGAACATTCCCTCTGATCACAACATTTCCTATAAACTTAATATTACCGGTAGAGTTATCTACATTTGCCATAACCTCATATGTTGGGAAAACATTTATTTTACCATCAACATACATTAATTGTCCATCAATAGTAGAATATAATTCACACCCGTCGTCACTTAATACTACATTTCGTCCTCTTGGTATACGTGCATTTTTGCCATCAATGGCCTTTAATTCAGCCCCTACAAGATTCTTACCGGGTCTTCCTGCTATAGGAGGAATTAGTTCTGCCAGCTTCTGCCCCTTTGTTACACTTTCTACAAGGTTCATTTCTTTATAATTAACTGTCCCGTCCTCCAATATAGTCGGGGTTCTGTCCTTTTTTATATCAAATATATATTTAACTTCACCGTTTTTCCCGTTTATAGCAGGGACACCTTCTGCAACTTGAATTTGTATATTATAAACAGGGTTTGCAACTAACTCACGTATTTTGCTTTCATTCATTCCCCAAACTACACCCTTAGAATACAATGCCTGAACAATCGCCTCAAGTGAAGGCGGTATTCCATTGGCTTCCGGAGGCGACAGAATAATAAACGCTGACATTTTATCTTGAGATACAATTGCCTCAACTGTAGAATTAACGCTCTGTTCTTCCTGAGCTTCTGCAATTTTAACAGGTTCCCCTGTACTTTTACTAACTGCATCGGCGATTATATTTGCATTATAGTTTTGTATTTTTTTCTTACGAATGATATTGAGAATATCAGTTTCATTTACTCTATTGAAAAAGTCCAAGGGTTTATAGACGGTGAGATAAACACCATCATTTTCAAACGTCAGATTAAAGCCTTTATCTTTTTGCATCATTCCCTCTGGCATTTTGAATCTCCTTCTTATTCTTCCTTGCTATTCCTCCGCATATGTTTATAATATTGCACTTTTCAGCCTTTCAAGCTTTCCCCTCATCCTCATAATTGCTTTGGTGTGCAATTGAGATATTCTTGATTCAGATACCTTCATAATCAGGCTGATTTCTTTTAGTGTAAGCTCCTCATAGTAATATAAAGTAACTACTGTTTTTTCCTTTTCCGGTAGCTTGTCAATTGATTCGGCTAGAATTTCTTTTAGCTCCAATACCTCTAATCGCTGTTCCGGCAGATTTGTTTCCCTTTGCATGGAAAACGGATCAAATCCGGTCTCGTGGTTTTGTTCCAGATAGTCCTCCAGTGAAATCATTTGAGATATATTAACGTCCTGTAAAAGCTTATTGAGATCTTCCAGCGTAATTCCCAGCTTATCGGCAACCTCTTGGTCTGAAGCTGAATGTCCGAGCTGATTTTCTAATTCGAAGTACGCTCGTTCTAGTTCTTTACCTTTTTTTCTTAAAGACCTAGGTGCCCAGTCCTGCTCCCTTATTGAGTCAATAATTGCCCCTCTGATTCGTAAGGATGCATAGGTTTCGAATTTTACCTTCTTAGCTAAATCAAACTTATCTATTGCATCAATAAGCCCGAATACTCCATATCCCACCAAATCGTCGTACTCAACATTAGAGCCGAAATATATACTTAATCGTCCGGCTACATACTTGACTAAGTCAGCATATTCAACAATCAATTGTCCCTTCGTACTCTGATCTTTAGTCTCACTATATTTTTTCCATAACTCCTGTTGCCTCTGTAAAACAGATGCCGACATCTCTACCTCCATATTCCCTTAAAAAATGAAGATAAGGGCTATCCATAATAAATATTCTACTTTTTAAGTTCATTTGTTATATAGTCCGCAACCGGAAGAGCATTAAACTCCTCCTCAGTCATACCTAGATCCAAGTCTTCATCTGCAATAATATCTAATGTACTGCCCGAACCTTTTTCCGCATTTTGCTTTTTACGTTTTTTCTCTTCTTTTTCCTTCTCTTTAGCTATACGTTCTTCTTCTTTTATTCTTTCTTCTTCTTTTTTTCTGTTTGTTTCTATTATATCAAGAACCGTACCTCTTATTAATAAGCCCACTAAGTAAAATATTACCATGGCAATGAGCATATTTATCATATTCTCATTATTATTTACTTGATGCGTATATCCCACCAATCCTGTTATTATCGCGCCCGATAAAGCCATCAGAAGAGGCAGCTTACGGATATAATCCATATAACACCTTTCATTATTAATAATATCACCCGTTACCTAAAATCAGTTGCAGGTTGATACACTTCTTTATTCTCTCTATAAATAATTTACCCCGTAACCAATGGTCTTTACCATGAGTTTTCCGTCCTCAGAGGAAATCTCAATTGTTCTACCATGATTTCCGCCTGTATCTTCGCTTATGATAGGAATACCTAGCTCTTTTAAAACAAGCTTTGTTGCATCACTATTTCTGGCCCCTATCTTTAATGTTTCATTTGAACCGGCAAAGTTAAACATCTGTGCGCCTCCGGCAATTTTTGCTACTATTTCCTTCCGGTTCCCTCCTAATGCTACCATTTTTGATAAAAGATCAACTATTCCTGTGTCTGCAAACTTTGCTCTGTTAGTGTTGGCTGTAGCAATCGCTGAGTTTGGGAGCATAATATGAGCCAAACCAATAATTTTTTTCTTACTATCATATAAGGCTATCCCTACACATGACCCGAGGCCAAGCGTAGTTAAAATTGATGGGTGGCATGCAACTTTCAAATCAGCCATCCCTACCCTTACCACTTCTAACATTATGCCACTCCCAATGCACTTAACAAACGGCCGTAGGAAACCTCATCAGGTACAAGGAAAAAATCCCCAATAACACTGTCTGTTCCATAAGTAAATTCGTTCTCTATATATAAAACTGTATCAGAGCTTCTACCAAATTCAATAGCAGGAACACTTAAAATAGCTCCTGCCATGTCTATCGCCAACCCCGGTATATCTGAAAGAATTTTTAGGTTAGTCAAATTCGATAGGGACGATAAGTAAGATCCTGCAAGTATGTTCCCAATTTCCTGTAATGCCGAACATTCCATGCTGTCAAACGTAATCTCTGCATTCACTTCATTACCCATTAGTATATTTACTAGGCGCCGAGCACTTAATAAATCAAGAACAAAAAGAATATTACCGTTTATATCTCCCGTTACACCCAAAAGTATACCCGCAACCTCTGTTTCCGCTCCGCCAAGAACATCACTTACCTCTGAAAATTTCATAACTCTAATTTGGGGTACCTTCATATCTATTTTTTTATCCAGCATTTTGGCGAGTGCTGTAGCAGCATTACCCGCACCAATATTTCCGATTTCTTTAAGTACATCGAGATGAAAACTATTAATATTATTAATATCAATATCACTTGCCATATTATCAATATCCCTCTCGAATTATTTTTCAAGAAGCTCGGTAATCAGCTTCTCAACATTTAATAAGGTAATGAGTCTTCCTTCAACCTTAGCAACGCCGAGAATATAATCCAAACTTCTATCATTTGTAATTGAAGTAACGCTTTCAATGTCGTTTTCCTTCAGCGATACAACTTCATCAACAGAATCAACGATGATTCCCAGAAGCGCATCGTTAAATTTAAATATTATAGTCCTTGTATCGTCGTCCTCTTCAATCTCAGGTAAATCAAATTTAAGCCTTAAACTCATAACAGTAACAATTTCACCCCTAAGATTGACAACTCCCTTAATATACTCCGGTGTTGTGGGAACTCTTGCGGTGTTTAGTAATTTCTCTATAATTGAAACCTTATGAATATCTGCACCATATTCCTGATCTCCCACCTTAAACGCAACAAACTGCTTTATTTCTTTGTCCAATGATTTATTTTCCATCAACAGTTCCTCCTATTCCCTCCAACAACTTACAGAGCAAGAGAATTTACGTCTAAAATAAGCGCAACATTACCATCACCAAGGATAGTCGCGCCTGCAATATATTTCACTCCTGCCAATACTTTGCCAAGGGATTTAATTACGATTTCCTGCTGGCCTATAAGCGAGTCTACAATAAAGGCAGACAGCTTTTCACCCTTCTTGGCAATGACACAGGTAATCGATTTTTTCTCTTCATCCGGTATAGTACCCGGTACACTCAATATACTTCCAAGTCTGACAATTGGGATAACCATGTCACGAAGCAATATAACCTCTTGGTTCCTAACTAAACGTATTTCCTGGGGTTTTACGTTTTCAATCTCTTGTATTGAACCTAAAGGTATGGCATACTTTTCATTTCCTACCCTGACCAGAAGCGCTTGAATGATCGCAAGAGTCAGTGGTATACGGATAATGAATTTGCTTCCTTTGCCTCTTACCGAATCTACCTCAACAATACCTCCAAGAGTTTCAATCTTAGTCTTAACCACATCTAACCCAACGCCTCTGCCTGACAGGTCAGTAACCTTATCAGCAGTGCTGAAATTAGGCTTAAACAGATATTCAATTATCTCTTTGTCAGATAGTGCCCCAACTATTTCGGGTGATTCAAGACCCTTTTGAATAATTTTCTTTCTTACTTTATCGACATCAATACCCTGTCCGTCGTCTTCAACCTCTATGACAACATTGTTGCCATCTTGGAAAGCGCGAAGGTATATATTACCTGCAATAGGTTTGTTAGCTTTTAATCTTTTCTCATGTGTCTCCAGACCGTGATCTGCTGAATTTCTCAGAATATGTATCAAGGGATCGCCAATTTCATCAATAACTGTTCTGTCCAGCTCTGTTTCCTCTCCTGACATATGCAATTCTATATCCTTGTCAAGCTCTCTCGAAATATCCCTGATCATTCGGGGGAATCTGTTGAACACAGTTTCCACAGGGACCATACGTACTCTCATCACGGCATCATGTAGGCTTGTCGTTATACGTTCAAGATATTCTATGGACTCAATGTCTGCATCATCTTTGTTAACGCTGGATTCATCAAGACGTGTTTTTATTATAATCAGCTCACTTACAAGATTCATAAGAATATCAAGCCGTTCGATATCAACTCTGACTGTTTTACCTGTCTTTTGAAACTTTTTGTGTTGGTCGGAAGCACTGCTCTGAGTTGTAGCTGTAGCCACTGTAATTTCTGATTTTTCATGATCGATTTTCTTTTCATCATCTTTGTTGTCCTCGGTATTGTCGAATGCATCAAGAAGTATTGAAATAATCTCAACTTTAGAAATCTCTGCAACAGAGTTAATTTCCTTCATAAAAAATTCCTCTGGTTTTTCTGTTATAATGACAACAGTAAAATCAAAATCAAACCTTTCATCTTCGATGTCCTCAACTTTTGGAATTGATTTTATTACCTCGGAATTCTTCTCAAGAATCTGAAACACTATGAATGCTCTAGCAGCTTTCAATAAACAACCTTTATCCAGAACTACGTGTATCTGAAAGACATTCATTTCGGTTTCTATTGCCTTTTTGATTACATTTTCATCATATTGGTTCAGTTCGACGATTCCAGATTTGGCGGGTGTTGCTTCGGCTTCAAAATTTATTGGCTGAGAAGAAAAAGACGTTCTCTTTTCAACTTTTTTTTCAGATCCGGCATTCTCCATGATATTATGTAAAGCGTCTACCACATCGAGGAAAGCTTCGTCACCTTCCTGTGCACTGGCAGCAATGGTATTAACATAGGTTTCCAATGCGTCCAAGCACTTAAACAATACATCAACCATATTGGAATCTGCAATAAATCTATCATTTCTTAGGGCATCTAAAACATCTTCCATCCGATGGGTTAAGGTTTGCATTTTTGTGTAGCCCATGGTTCCTGACATACCCTTCAGCGTATGGGCAACTCGAAATACCTCATTCAGAACTTCCTTATTTCTATTATCCTTTTCAAGTTCCAAAAGTGATACGTTTAATTGTTGTAAGTGTTCTCTTGATTCTTCAATAAATATATCGAGGTATTGATTCATATCCATTACCTGCGCACCCCCATAAAATTCATTATGCATGTCGGTATATTTTGTAGAGGAACGGTTTTATCAACCACTCCTTTTTCTATTGCAACCCTAGGCATACCAAAAACAATACTTGTATTCTCATCTTGTGCAATTACAAAGGCGTTATTTTCCTCTTTAAGCTTTAGTAATCCCTTGGTGCCATCACTCCCCATACCCGTCATAATTACACCAATAATATTGCTAAAGCTTGTTTCTGCCAAAGAGGTCATCATTATGTCTACGTTTGGTCTTAGTCCTCCTATAGGCGGTGTTTTTGTAAGCTTAATCCGGATTTTACCACCTTTTTCCGCAAAGGTTAAGTGGTAGTCTCCCGGTGCTATATAAATATACCCCGCTAGTACTTCTTCCATATCTTCCGCTTCTTTAACATTTAAACTACAGGCTTCATTTAGCCTAGTAGCCAATGATGCGGTAAAACCCGGCGGCATATGCTGAACGACTACAATTGCTGCCGGGAGGTTTGCCGGAAACTCAGGTAAAATCTCGGCAAGCGCTCTTGGGCCTCCCGTGGAAATACCAAGAGCAACTATATATTTCAAGTCAGAAGAAGTTTCTTGTTTCTCAACGCCGTCAACCTGTTGTTTTCTTCTAACTTCATTAAATGCGCTAGTTTTGTTCAAACTTCTGAAGGCCAGTTTAACCTTCTCAATAATTTCATTATGCTTTTTTGTCGAAGACATATCAAAAATATTATCGGATTTAGTAATAAAGTCAAAAGCACCTAACTCTAACGCACGAATGGTTGCATTTGCTCTTTCTTTAGTAATACTGCTTACCATAATAATGCCATAAGAACCTTGCTTAAGCAAGTTTTCAAGGCAATTTATTCCATCCATTAAAGGCATCTCAACATCGAGTGTAATTACATCGGGTTTAAGATCCTGCGCTCTTTTTAATGCATCAATGCCGTCTTTTGCAATTCCGACAACTTCAATATCCGGATCCTGTACCAAAATATTCTGTAGAATGCGTCTCATCAGTGCAGAATCATCAACTATCAATACTCTTATTTTTCTACCACTCATTTGGTTGACCAGCCCTTTTTAAGCATTTTTCTCTGGGAGTCAAAAATAAAACTGATAACCTTTTCCCTCTCCGGGTCTGAAATATCTATAAATTCAATTCCCGCTTCATAATGAAAATTCCCTTTATCATGAACATTAATAACGCGGACCACTTTCCCTATAAAGCGAATATTACTGCCAATTTCAATTATTCCATCCAAATACCACCCATATTCCGGCTCTTCATTTGTCAGAATACATAAACCGCCTCCGCTAATATCCTTAGTTATAGCCTTTTTATATTCGCCTTTGTCTGCATTATTTGTATCTTTTTTTTCAAATAGGCGGTATTTAATATCAAAAATACAATCAAATCTAAAAAAACCTCTTCTTTGCAAGTGTTCAGCACTTGATTTGGGCATTATCCTTAAAAGAAATATGTTCCCTGATAACCGTCGTTCAATAGCTTCGCCTATAAATTTATACAACTCGCCACTTTTCTCATATATCACACCTATTTCAACTCCACGATATACAGGAAAAATCCTTCCACCCTTTATAGGAGCCAAAATTTCCATACTGCCATCCGGCAGCAACCGTTCGTACTGACTTATTAAAAGTGGTGAAACCCGCTCTCCGTTGCTATTATAGAGCTCTATCTCAAGTTTATCCCCGAGGTTAAGCTTTATTGTTTCCATTAACAAACCCTCAAAATAGAAATATTTGATTCTCAAACTTCAATTTGCTTGGTTCACATAAAACCTGCCAATGTTCTTGACACCCGCAAAAAAACTCAGTTACTCGTATCAAGTTTGTTAACGGGTATTATTATAGGTTATTATAACACAGTTATCCCTATCATACACCAAAAAAAGACAAAAGTTTCGAAATAAACCCTCTTGCCCCGCCGGTTTCATCATGCGGCTTATCTAAAAATAACTTCTCTGCTATTTCTGTAATGTTTTTAGCCGCTTGACATTTTGGATTAACCAAACTAAAAGGTTTTTGTAACTTGACACTTTTTGTCACATTATCATCATATAATATATACCCAAGTTTTAATAATCTTAAAGATAAAAATTTTTCTGATACAACGCAGAGCTTATTTGCTATTTCATCAGCCTCTCTGACATTGTCAGCCTTATTCACCAATATATTAATCCGCTTCTTTTTATCGCGGCGTGAAACCATTTTAACTAAAGCATATGCATCTGTTATTGCAGTAGGTTCCGGTGTTGTAACCAGTAGCACCTCATCTGCCGCCATAATAAAACTCATAACATTTTGTGAAAGCCCTGCTCCGGTATCTATAAGAATCACATCGAAAAGCTTATCTAATAGGCCTATACTACTGACAAACTTTCTGAGCTTTTTCCTGTCCAAACGTATAAGTTCTTCAACACCTGACCCTCCGGAAAGAAATTTTATATTATCCGGCCCGTCTGTCAGTACTTCGAAAATATTCTTTTCGTCATGTATAAGATCAAGCATAGTATATTTGGGAACAATACCAAACAGTACGTCGATATTAGCCAACCCAAAATCCACATCTAGGATTACAACCTTTAAACCCATCTTGCTTAATGCTAAAGCCAGATTAATGGTAATGTTGGTTTTCCCTACTCCTCCTTTGCCACTGGTCACAGTTATTACTCTTGCTTTTTTCATAGAGCTATCTTCAGGAAGACCACTTTGCTGATTTCCGGTTTTCATATTTATTATTTTACGAAGCATCTCTGCCTGGTCGTTCATTCGTCTCTCATTCCTCCCCCTCAGTTAATTGCTAACTTTAGAGTTCTAATCTAATATGCTTGCCACAAGTTGCTTTACATTGGCTATATCCAAATCATCCGGCACACTCTGGCCTGCTGTGGTATATGAGAGAGGCTTTCCCGTCATATATCTTGCGTTTAGAATAACTCCTGTCGCCGGTGATTCATCCAGCTTTGTAAAAAGGAGTTTATAATTTTTAATAAATGCATAGAATTCTAAAATTTCACGAACTGCAATTCTACTGATATTACTACTCATAACCAGATATGTTTCATCTGCCCCTGCTGCATTTACCAATGCTTTAAGCTCGTCGAAATGCTTTTTATTCTTATGGCTTCTGCCTGCAGTATCTATAAGAATCAAATCATTGCTCTTTAGACTCTCAATAGCATCCTTAATCTCACCCGGCGAATACACAACTGTTACTTTCAGATTTAATATCTCCGCATAGGTCTTCAATTGTTCCACTGCTGCTATCCTATATGTATCAGCCGTGATAAGGCCTACCTTTTTTTGTCGCAAAGTAAAGTCTGCCGCTATCTTGGCAAGGGTTGTAGTCTTTCCTACTCCGGTAGGTCCGATAAAAATAGCAACATGAGGTTTCTTCTCCTCAATAAGTTTAATTGGTTCAGGCTCACCTAATAAAACCTCCAAAACCTTTGCAGCAAGTTGAAACACTTCTTCTTTCTTCAGGCTCTGGCCTCCGCGCTCTCTTATTTTTTCAAGAATTTTTTCAATAAGCTTTGGTTCTACATCTTTTTCAAAAAGAATATTTCTAAGTGACAAAAGAAAATTTTCTTCAAATTCCGGGGAGTTTTCATTGTCATTATTATCTTCTATTACATTGATTTTTTCTTCTATTACTTGATTTTCTGCTTCCTGTCCAATTTTTGATGCTACCTCTGTTGTTCCTATTTCATTATTCACCTGAACAACCTTATATATTTTATCCAGCATGCTTTCTATACTCTTTACTTTATCCTCCAGCTCAGAAATCTTTTGGTTTTCCTGAGTTGGAGCAATATTCTCGGATACAGCAACTGCTTGTGCAGGTGTACTTTGTATATACTTTTCGTTTTGAACAGACGGTGGCTCCACAATCGGTTCAGGAGCCGGCATATATTTCTCAGGGTTCGACTGAGGTCTAAAAGCCCCATAGGCCGGAGCCTGTCTCTGACTGTAATTTGATCTGCCCGGGCGGACATAATCATCATCTATGGCAGCCACAACCTCGATCATAGGCTTTTTAAAAAGACCAAGAAATCCCTTGGGCTTAACCTTCTTGCTGTTCATAATCACAGCTTCGCTACCAAGGTCCATCTTTACCTTGATCAAGGCTTCCTGCATATCTTTGCATGTGTACCTGCGAATCTTCATTCTTAATTATCCGACCCTTTCTATTAAATACTGACCATACCAATTGCATTAACGTCTATACTGGGATCCAGTTCGTTATATGACAGAACAATAAGCCCGGGTATAGCATTTTCGGTTAGTCTTTTAAAATACAATCTTACTACAGGAGAAGCGAGAATTATGGGCTGTTTACCTGATTGTGCCATCTTTTCGGAAAGGGTTGCCGTACTGGAAACTATTTTATTGCTAATTTCAGGTTCAATCGCCATATACGTTCCCGCTTCATTCCTTTTGACCGAATCTATAATTAATTGTTCAAGCTTGGGATCTAAAGTAATCACTTCAGAACCGGAGCTACTTAGATACCCCTTGGAAATGGCTCTTCCGAGCGCTTGCCTTACATACTCGGTAAGCATATCCGGATCTCTTGTAACTGGTGCATAGTCGGCGAGAGTTTCCAGAATAGTAACCATGTCCCTTATCGATACATTCTCTCTTAACAGATTTGCAAGCACCTTTTGAATTTCTCCGAGAGCCAATATCTTCGGTATCAGTTCATCTACAATAGCCGGATACGAATTTCTAACGTTATCAACAAGAACCTGTACATCCTGTCTGCCCAACAGCTCGTGGATATGTCTTCTTACTATCTCAGTCATGTGCGTGGCTACAATTGAAGGAGTGTCCACAACAGTGTATCCCATCATTTCGGCCTTATCCCTCATTGTCTCAGGAATCCAGAGCGCCGGTAAACCGAAAGCCGGTTCTACAGTTGGTATACCTTGAATTCCTTCATCTGCCACACCGGGATTCATTGCCATAAAATGATCCAGCATAAGCTCTCCACTTGCCACCTCAACACCTTTGATTTTTATTATATACTGGTTTGGAGAAAGCTGTATATTATCTCTAAGCCTTATAATAGGAACAACAACACCAAGCTCAAGAGCAAGCTGCCTTCGTATCATGACCACCCTATCCAATAAATCGCCACCCTGGTTTTTGTCGGCAAGCGGTATAATGGCATATCCGAATTCTAGCTCGATTGGATCAACCTGAAGCAATGAAACCACATTTTCAGGCTTCCTGATTTCCTCAACTTCCTTCTCTTCAACTTTGAGTTCTTCGGCTTTAGAATCCTTCTCTGTTCTATTTTGAAGATAATAGCCCAAATAGATTAATCCTATAGCAACTAAAAGCAGTGACCACTGCCTTAGGATAGGTATTAATAAAAAACAGCCCCCTGCTCCAATAAAGAGAACCTTTGGGCTGTCAAATAATTGTTTGACTATATCACTTCCGAGATCATCATCAGAGGCGGCTCGTGTGACTATAATACCTGTTGCTACTGCAATTAGAAGTGATGGTATCTGACCTACAAGCCCGTTACCTATAGTAAGAATAGCATAAAGTGCGATGGCTTCCTCAAAGGATTTGTTTAAAAAGATCATCCCCATGACGATACCACCGATGAGATTTACGAATACTACAAGAATTCCGGCAATAGCGTCATTCTTAACAAACTTAGTAGCACCATCCATAGAACCATAAAAGTCGGCTTCCCTTTGTATTTTTTTACGACGTTCCTTGGCATCAGCCTCACTAATCAGCCCCGAATTCAAATCAGCATCAATAGCCATTTGTTTACCGGGCATCGCGTCCAAAGTAAAACGTGCTGCCACTTCGGATACACGTTCGGCGCCCTTGGTAATAACCAAGAATTGGACAATCATGATAACCAAGAATACAATAACGCCAACAACCAAGTTATCTCCGCCGACAAATTTTCCGAAATTCTCTATAACCATTCCGGCTTCGCCCTGACCTATTATAAGTCTTATTGCAATAATGTTAAGGGATAGGCGATATAGAGTTGTAAATAAAAGCATAGTGGGAAATGCCGCCATTGAAAGTGTATCTGTAGAGTAAATTGTGTTTAATAATATTAGCAGAGACAGAGTAATATTGATAACTAGAAGGATGTCCAACAGAAAGGTAGGGATGGGCATGATAATAAAGAGTATTATTAAAACCACACTTACGGCAACCATCAAATTTCTGTTGTTCATGTAAATTCCCCCGGCACAAACACCATTTTCTTTAGTAGCTTAACAAATCCTGTTTTTTGTCATATTTTAAAAATAAATAAGAGATCATGTTATATATTATTATATTATAATAAAGTAATATTTAAAACAATAGCTAATAATGTGCGGCATATTACATAGTAGCCTGAAAAACAAAAA
>CAYUZC010000001.1:0-691 GCA_964449525.1 uncultured Ruminiclostridium sp. | reverse complement strand
CTACTCCATTTTTATCTTTAATTCCTATGTATTGCATTAAATACCATTTTCTTTAGTAGTTAAAAAGTTTATCAGCTGATATATTGTTGTAAAAGTACGAACATCGTCTAACATTATCATTTTATAATAAAGCAGTATTTAAAACAATAGCTAAAACATAAGCGGGATAATTACATGCTTGCTTGACGTGCGCCCGCCGGGCGCATATATAGTAAGCGACCCCCGGAATACTTCGAGGATCGCTTGTTTTAATACTTTTTAGTCAATGAAACGGCTTCAATGTTCCAGACTATTTTCCCAATCTGTCTCCATAGTGCTCCAGTACATAATCCAAATCCTTGTCGCCTCTTCCCGAACAATTTACCAGAATTGATCCGGTTCCGAGTTCTTTGGCCAGCTTCATTGCATAAGCAACAGCGTGAGCACTTTCCAATGCCGGAATAATACCCTCCAGCTTTGATAATGTAAAGAATGCATCGATTGCTTCATCATCAGATGCTGTTTTATAATTTACTCTTCCCAAATCCCTTAAGTAAGCATGCTCCGGACCCACCGAAGGATAATCAAGACCGCTTGCTACAGAGTATACAGGATCTGGTTCTCCTGTTTCGTTTTGCAACATAATCGATTTAAAGCCATGCATAATGCCCTCTGTTCCATAGGTTAAACTTGCAGCATGCTCTCCGATTTT